>DAHZZC010000180.1 GCA_027435495.1 Planctomycetales bacterium | reverse complement strand
GATGGGCCATCCTCTGCCTTGCCCCCCCGGATCGCGACCCACGGGGGCTCTCTGGAGGCGGGACGTGACCGCGCCACCCCGATGGATTCATCGCACCCCGGCTCGACGACCGGGGCGGCATCCCAGGAGGATCCACCCGATGCGCTTCATCATTCGCAGTCTCGCCACGATGGCCATCGTCGGTTTCGCGGCGATCGAAGTGGCCCAGGCTGGAACAGGTTACGTGCAGACCAACCTGGTCTCCAGCACCCAGGGGATGGCGGAGGTCTACGATCCGCAGATGCTCAATCCCTGGGGAATCGCCTACAACGGCAACTTCGGCGGACCGTTCTGGCTGGCCAATCAGTACTCCTCGAACAGCACTGTCTATTCCGTCAATGGGACGACGAGTTCGGGGAATCTGCTGACCGTGGGCGTCAATAACCTCGGTGGTCAGACCCCGCCCAGTTCCACGCCGGGAGCCGGCTTCGGCCCGACCGGGATCGTTGCCACCGGGACGCCTGGCGTCACCGTCGGGTCGTCGGACTTCCTTGTCGGAGGCACCGCGGGGCACCCCTCGTTCTTTATTTTCGCCAACCTCGACGGCTCGATCTCGGCCTGGGGTAGCGGAGCCTCGGCGGCGACGATCCAGACCTCGGTCATGAACGCGTCCTTCACAGGCCTGGCGATCGGGGACGTCGGCACCACGCCGTACATCTACGCTGCCGATCAGAATGGCCCGAATGTCGATATCTTCAACGGCAAGTGGCAGATGACCGGTCACTTCACCGACCCAAACCTGCCCAGCGGTTACACGGCTTTCAACGTGCAGAATTTGGGCGGAACCCTTTTCGTGACCTTCGTCAACCCGAACAACCCGGTAGGTGGGATTGTCGATGAGTTCACGACCTCAGGCCAGTTCATCCGAACGCTCATCAGCGACACGACGGGCCAGCACCTGGATACGCCCTGGGGAATGACGATCGCGCCGACGGGTTGGGGCCAGTTTGGCGGCGATTTGCTGATCGGGAATAACGCCGTGAATGGCTGGATCAACGCGTACGGCCTGGACGGGACGTACAAGGGCTACATCCAACTGGCGAACGGCCAGCCTTTCGCCGAAAGCGAACTCTGGGGCCTGAGCTTCGGCGGTGGGGGGACCAAGGACGGCTCGGCGGATGTCCTGTACTTCACGGCCGGCGGTCCGAACCAGACATCCGGGCTCTTCGGCGCCCTTTCGGTGCCAGAGCCGAACTCGGCCCTGCTGGGCGCGATCGGCCTGGGGATCGGCGTTGCCGTCTCGCGATGGAAGAAGATTCGACCAGCCATCGCCAGAGGCTGATCGGACGTTTCAAGATTCGATTGGTTTGAAAGGCCCGAAACCGCGTTTGGATCGATCTTCCATGAATTTCGAGGGCCGGGCGATCACCGGTCGCCCGGCCCCGATGGCCGATTACGAGGGGGCAGGCACCATCGGATCGCTTCCAGCCGGTCAAGACCGGGCGGGAGCGGTTCAAGGCCCTCCCGAGTGGTCGTCAGCCGGCAATACAGCCGGTCGAGAAGGTCGTCCCGGATCGATTGGTAGTTCGGATGGTCGGCCAGGTCACGCGTTTCATCGGGATCGTCCAGCTCGTCGTAAAGGCGGACGTACGGGCCCGGTAAGGGGCGTCCGGTCTTGTATCCGTCCTGGCGAACCCGGCTGCCCGTACCGACGATCAGCTTGAATCGCCGAGTACGGACCATCGCCTCCTCGTTCTCGTTGTACTCGCTGAAGACGGCGTCGTGGCCGACCGCGCCCGGCTTGCCCCGGACAATCGACGCCAGGTCGAGGCCCTGCAAGCCGGTCGGCGCGGGCAGTTTTAGCAAATCGAGCGTTGTTGGCAGAACGTCCACCATCTCGGCAAGCTCACGCGACCGACGGTCAGCGGGAATCGTTCCGGTCCATCGGAAAATCATTGGAATGCGGACCGCCGGCTCATACAGGCAATGCTTCTCGAATCGGCCGCGATGGCCGAGCATGTAGCCGTTGTCGCCCACGTAGACGACCAGCGTCCTGCGTCCAAGGCCCGCGGCATCAAGCCCACGGACCAGCCGGCCGATCTGCTCGTCGGCGAAGGCCAGCGAGGTGTAATACGAGGCCTGGATGCCCTGCATCTGTTCGGGCGTCAGTCCGGCAAAAATCTGCGGCTGTTCCAGGCGATCCGACACGGAGATAGGGTGGACCGGGAACTGCTCAGGTCGGAAACGATTCTCCCAGCCATTCGGGAAGCGAAACGGACTGTGGGGGTCGTAGAGACTCACCACCATCGCGAACGGTCGATCGGCCGGCTCGGCCAGTAGCTCCAGTGCCCGATCTACCAGGAAGCTTGATTGCATGGATGATGCGGGTAGGCCGTCAGACTGCTTCTCCGAGTTGAGCCAGGTGGCGGCCGGGTCGCGGAACGGGCGCCACGGGCGCCGGTGATCACCCGAATCGGGCGGGTGGGCCCGCAGGTGGGCCTCCCAGTCGTTCGTGTCGATCCGGATCGCGAAACCGTGGCGTGATGGTCCATTGAAGTGCATCTTGCCGACCGCGGCGGTCCGGTAGCCCAGTCGGGTGAACCACTCACCCATGGTCAGGACGTCGTCGGAAAGCCGGGTCGTCAGTTGCATGACGCCCGTGGCGTGCGGCAACTTGCCCGTAATCAGGGTTTGCCGGCTCGGCGTGCAGAGGGGCGCGTTGCAGTAGGCTCGCTCAAAAAGGATGCCCTCACGAGCCAAGGCGTCGAGGTTCGGCGTCGCCCGCCGAGGGTCGCCCTGGATCCCCATCGTCATGCCGCCGTGGTCATCGGCGATGATCAAAAGGAGGTTCGGCCGATCATCGACGGCCCCCCTCCCCGTCGACGATGCCCACGAACGGGCCCGCGCCCGCTCCGTCGCCGGTGCCCCCGAGATCGAGAGCAGCGCCAGCATCAGCACCGCGATCCATCGACCTCGCAAGATTCGCCCAGTTCGGGAAAACTGAGCAAATAGGCGAAATAGACGCGATGGCGTGGGATGGATCATGGCCGTGCCTCCATGGAACGGGTTGTCCCCCGATGGTAACGTCAGACATTGAACGGAGTGCGGGGCCCGAGATTCGCGCACCGGGTTTCCCTTTTCCGATTTTCGTGTCCAATGCAGGCGAGGCGTCCTGATCCCGTGCTGGTATCCGGGAATGCGCCCGACATGATGTTCGCCGGTCTGAAGACCGAAAAATCCAGGCGTGTGCAAGAAACGTTAAAGTATAAATACCAGGAAAAATGGAAAGTAATTCGGTCGTTGATTCCAGGAGACCTTGCGATTCGACTTTTTTAAGCTTCGATGTTCTATGGATTCTTGCCGCACGTTCTCAGGGCCAGGAGGGCCCGTCCGGTCTGGCTCTCCGGGGACTCGGCGATGGTGGCGGGTGGTCCCATCGCGATGAGCCGGCCGCCGTCGGCGCCGGCCTCGGGTCCGAGGTCGATGACCCAGTCGGCCGTCCGGATCACGTCGAGGTGGTGTTCGATCACGACGACCGTCTGGCCGAGGTCGACCAGTCGGTGCAGGATCAGCAGGAGTTTTTCGACGTCGGCGAAGTGCAGGCCGGTGGTCGGCTCGTCGAGGATGGCCAGGGCGCGGCCGGCGGAGACCGCAGGACGGCCGAGTTCGGCGGCCAACTTGATCCGCTGCGCCTCGCCGCCGGAGAGTGTCGTGCTCGACTGGCCGAGCGTCAGGTAGCCGAGGCCGACCTCGTGCAGGGCCTCCAGCCCGGCGACCACCCTCGGGACCGCTCCGAAGATGGACAGGGCCTCATCGACGCGAAGGCCCAGCACCGCGCCGATCGATAGGCCCTTGTAGCGGACCTCGAGCGTCTGCCGGTTGTACCGGAGCCCGCTGCATTCCTCGCAGGTGACGAGCAGATCGGGGAGGTACTGCATCGGAATCCGGCGGTGGCCGAGGCCCTCGCAGGTCTCGCAACGGCCGCCCTGGGCGTTGAAGCTGAATCGGCTGGGACCGTAGCCCCGGATCCTCGCCTCGCGGGTCGTGGCGAAGACGCGGCGGATCGCGTCGAAGAGGCCGGTGGCTGTCGCGGGTGTCGAGCGCGGCGTCCGGCCGATCGGGCCCTGGTCCACCTCGATCAATCGTTCGATTGAGGGGAGAAAAACGATCTCTTCGGTCTCGACTCCGCGCTGGATCGCCCGGCGCGCCGAGCGGGCCAGAACATCGTGGACGAGCGAGCCCTTGCCCGATCCGCTGACGCCCGTCACGCAGGTCAAGGCGCCGATCGGGATCCGGGCCTCGACGCCCCGGAGGTTGTGTGCCGAGGCCCCTCGGATCTCAATCCATCCCGAGCTTCGGGCGAGCCTGCCTCTCGCGTCGGGTGTTGGGAGCGGCTCGGGCGGTCGGTTGAGATACTGGGCGGTGATTGAGCCGGGCGCGTTCGCGAGCTGGTCGGGCGTCGAGGCCGCCACGATGGTTCCCCCATCAGGTCCAGCGCCGGGGCCCATATCGATCACCCAGTCGGCGGCGCGGATCATGGCCTCGTCGTGTTCGACGACCAGGACGCTGTTCCCCAGGTCGCGAAGCTTCATCAGCGCGTCGATGAGGCGGGCGGTATCGCGGGGGTGCAATCCGGCGGTCGGCTCGTCAAGGATGTAGCAGGCGCCGATCAGTCCCGAACCGAGTTGCGCCGCGAGCCGGGCGCGCTGCAATTCGCCGCCGGAAAGCGTCTCGGAGCCTCGGTCAATCGAGAGATAGCTGAGGCCGACCTCGACCAGGTATCGAAGCCGTCCGGCAACCTCGGCGAGCATCGGCTCGGCGATAGCGTTGGCGGTGGGCCGATGGGCTTCGACGAAGGCCAGGGCCTCTTCGGCGGAGATCGCGGAGAGCTCGGCGATGGTCCGGCCCGCGAAGCGGACAGCGC
>DAHZZC010000179.1 GCA_027435495.1 Planctomycetales bacterium | reverse complement strand
TCACGCCGTCGCGGCCGACGCGCTCGACGGCGTCGGCCAGCATGTTGCCGATCGTCGGGTCATTGTTCGCCGAGATGGAGCCGACCTGGGCAATCTCCTCCTTCTTGGAAACCGGGCGAGAGACCTTGTCGGTCAGTTCGGCAACGGCTGCCGCAACGGCGCGCTCGATCCCGCGACGCACCGCGGTCGGATTGGCGCCGGCCGTGATGTTCTTGAGGCCTTCGCGATAGATCGCGCGGGCGAGGACGGTCGCGGTGGTCGTCCCGTCGCCGGCCGTGTCGGACGTCTTCGAGGCGACAACGTTGGCGAGCTTGGCACCCATGTTCTCGAACGGGTCGGGCAGCTCGATCTCCTTGGCAACGGTCACACCGTCCTTGGTGACGGTCGGACCGCCGAACGACTTGCTCAGGATCACGTTATGCCCGGTGGGGCCGAGCGTGGTCCCGACCGCCCGGGCGAGGATGTCGACGCCCTCGAACATCTTACGTCGGGCGGCGTCGGAAAAGAGTAATTGCTTCGGCACGGTGGAAGGCTCCTCGAATCGAACCGGGTCCCGATCAGTAGGGGGGGAGTGGCCGAGGGCCAGGCCCGTCGCCCTTGAGCGACGGGCGACCGGCCCAGCATCAGGCCGTCACTTGACGATCTTGGCCAGGATGTCGGACTCGCGGAGGATCTTGATCTCCTCGCCGTCCAGCTTGATCTCAGTGCCGGAATACTTCCCGAAGAGGACCTCATCCCCCTCGGCGACGCCGATCGGCGCCCGCTCGCCCGAATCCAGCAGCTTGCCCGGGCCAACCGCGAGAACCTTGCCCCGCTGCGGCTTCTCCTTGGCCGTGTCCGGCAGGACAATCCCGCCCGCCGTCTTCTCCTCGGCTTCGATCTGCTGGATCACCACCCGGTCCTCAAGGGGACGGATCGCCAACTTCGCCATTATTGCAGTCCTTCTCTCAAAGTGTTCGTGATGTCGCCCTGGTCTGGAATCCGAAGAGGCCGTCCACGGCGGGACAGCTTACATCATTCCCATTCCGCCCATGCCACCCATTCCGCCCATGCCACCCATTCCGCCCATGTCGCCGCCGTGGTGCGGGTCGTGATGGCCGGCGGCTTCCTTCTTCTTCGGGGGCTCAGCGATGAGGGCCTCGGTAGTCAGGAGGAGGCCAGCGACGGAGGCGCCGTTCTGGAGGGCCGAGCGGGTGACCTTGGTCGGGTCGACGATCCCGGCGGCGAACATGTCGCCCCAGGTGCCGCTCTCGGCGTCATAGCCGAACCGGGGATCCTGGTTCTTCTTGATCCGGCTGACGACGACGGCGCCGTCGAGGCCAGCGTTCTCGGCGATGTAGCGGGCGGGTTGCTCGACGGCCCGGCGGACGATCTCGGCACCGAGGGCCTCATCGCCGGTGAGCTTGAGGGCCTCGACGGCCGAGGCGGCCCGGATCAGGGCGGTGCCGCCGCCGGGGACGACTCCCTCCTCGATCGCGGCACGGGTGGCGTGCAGGGCGTCCTCGACGAGAGCCTTTCGCTCCTTCATCTCGGTCTCGGTCGCAGCGCCGACGTTAATCTGCGCAATCCCGCCGGCGAGCTTGGCGAGCCGCTCCTGGAGCTTCTCCTTGTCGTACTCGCTATCGGTTCCCTCGATCTCGCGGCGGATCATCTCGACCCGGCCCTTGATCTGGTCGGTCGTGCCGGCACCCTCGACAACGGTCGTGTTCTCGCTGTCGATCGTGATCTTACGCGCCCGGCCGAGTTCGTTGAGCTGAACGTTCTCCAGGTCGATGCCAAGATCCTTGAAGATCGCCTGCCCGCCGGTCACGACAGCGATGTCGCCGAGCATCGCCTTGCGGCGGTCGCCGTAACCGGGCGCCTTGACCGCGGCCACCTTGAGGATGCCGCGGAGCTTGTTGACGACCAGGGTCGCCAGCGCCTCACCCTCGATATCCTCGGCGATGATCAGCAGCGGCTTATTTGCCTTGGCGATCTTCTCGAGTATCGGGATCAACTTGGTCGGCGTGCTGATCTTCTCCTCGTAGATGAGGATGTAGGTATCCTCGAGAACGACCTCCATCCGCTCGGGATCGGTGACGAAGTGCGGGCTCAGGTAACCGCGGTCGAACTGCATCCCCTCGACGACGTCGACCGTGGTCTCGAAGCCCTTGCCTTCCTCGATGGTGATCACTCCGTCGGTGCCAACCTTCTCGAAGGCGTCGGCCAGCTTCTCGCCGATCGACTTGTCGTTATTGGCAGCGATCGCGGCGACCTCGGTGATCTCCTTTTTCCCCGAGACCTTCTTCGACTGCCCCTTGACGTTCTCGACGATGGCGGCCACAGCCTTGTCGATCCCGCGCTTGAGGGCCATGGCGTCCGCCCCGGAGGCCAGGGCGCGGAGCCCTTCCTTGTAGACGGCCTCGGCAAGGACGGTCGCGGTGGTCGTCCCGTCGCCGGCGGTTGTCGAGGTCTTCGAGGCGGCCTCCTTCACGAGCTGCGCGCCCATATTCTCATACGGGTCGCTCAGCTCGATTTCCTCGGCGACCGTGACCCCGTCCTTGGTGACCGTCGGGCTGCCCCATCCCTTATCGATCACCGCATTTCGGCCCCGGGGACCGAGGGTCGAGCGCACCGCCCGGGCCAGCTTGCTCACCCCGCTGGCCAGCTTCTGGCGCGCCTCGTCTTCGTAGGCCAACATCTTCGCCACGTTGGATCTCCTTCGTTGTCCGATGGATCGCCCGGGCCTCGCCCGCCCGGCACGAAGCGGAGACCGCCGCGGACCGCGTACGACCTCCCCACGGTGGAAACGCCCGACCTTATGCAAGCCATGTACCACGAAAGTTTTTTTGTTGCAATTGCCTTCTGAATAACGATTTACGAAGATTAACTCTCGGGCGGCCCCCACGAATAACTGCCGTTTTGGCAGTCCGCGATCGGATTTGTCATCCCGGTACTGGACCGGGAGGCTCACCCCTTTGACGTTGAGGAGCGGGAGCGTCACACTGGGACCGGCGTTGCTGAGCACCAGGGCAATCTCGGGAATTGAGGGAATTGTGATGACCAGCCGGGGATGGTGGCGCGTTCTGATTGGGATGGGGTTTGCGGCCTCGATCATGGGGGGACTCGCGATTGCAGACGAGGAGTCGACCGAAACGATTGAGCTCTGGCCGAAGGGGGTTCCTGGCGCGAAGGGGACCGATCCCGACAAGGACATCCCGACGCTGACGGTCTACCGCCCGAAGTCGGAGATCGCGACGCGGTCGGCCGTGGTCGTCTGCCCCGGGGGTGGGTACGGGATGCTCGCGATGGACCACGAGGGGAAGCAGGTCGCGCACTGGCTCAACTCGATTGGGATCACGGCCTGCGTGCTAAAGTACCGGCTTGGGCCTCGCTATCATCATCCAGTCATGATCCAGGACGCTCAGCGCGCGATCCGGACGGTCCGATCCAACGCGGCGAAGTGGAAGATCGCCACCGACAAGATCGCGATCCTCGGCTTCTCGGCGGGCGGCCACCTGGCGTCGACAGCCGGAACGCACTTCGACGCCGGGAAGCCCGACGCCGACGACCCGATCGAGCGCCTCAGCTCACGGCCCGACCGGATGATCCTGGCCTACCCGGTCATCGCGCTGGACACGCCCTTCGGCCATCGCGGATCACTTCGCAACCTCCTCGGCGATCATCCGGACAAGGACCTCGTCGAGAACCTCTCGAACGAGCGACAGGTGACGAGTGAGACCCCGCCCACGTTCCTGGTTCACACGAACGCCGACCGGGGAGTTCCGGCCGAGAACTCGATCCTGTTCGCGCTGGCCTTGCGCAAGTCAGGGGTTCCGGTCGAGCTTCACCTTTTCGAGCGCGGCCCGCATGGGCTTGGCCTCGGCGACGGCATCGCCGCATTCAAGGTGCCAATCGAGCCGTCGTTCAAGGCTTGGCCCAAACTCTGCGAGACCTGGCTGGCGAACCAGGGGTTCCTCGAGCGGGCCACCCAGGCCACAAGCCGTCATTGATCGCCCAACCCGCGAAATCGTGGTCACTTACTCTCGCTCGGGCCGGACATCGCCGTACGACCACGGCTTTCCCGAAAACGGCCGGCTGTGGGGCGGCTGAGGCGCCTGTCCGGGCTTGAGCTGTCGCGCGAGCGCGATGCCGGCATCGCGCATCTGGGACCCGGCCGTGATCTCCAGATTGCTGTAACTGGTCAGCCGGGTCTCATATCCGCCGCCGACTGGGCCAAAGGCGTCCTCGGTGGGAACGTAGCCCACGCACCCGTTCGCCAGCGAAACCGGGAAGGTGAACGGAAACCCGCTCGCTGCCTTGATCGCCAGGCCATACTGGCAAAAATACTCGGCGGGCGTGGTCACGAAGACCGCCGGTCCGACCTGCACGGCCTGCACCTCGACCTCGACGCGCGGGCTCCTGCGGATCAGGGCATCGAGCAGGACAATCTCCTTCGCGAACGTCCGGGCGGTCGGATCAACGCCCGGCTTCCTGTCCTGAACCAGTTCGAGGCAATGCTTCACGCGGTCTGGCGAAGGAACCCGTCGTGGAATCTCCCAGATCTTCTGACGGGCCGCCACCGGGGCCAGGCTGCCGCGCTCCATCGTGAGGAGCACCTTCAACGCCTCGGCACCGACCTTGCCGCCGACGATCTGCGACCATCGCTCGCCGTCGGGATTCTGGTGCGGGCTCCGGTTGTCGACCTGGGTGATATCGCCTGAGGCCCCCGGCAGGAAGACGACGACTGTTTCTTTTCCGTAATACCCCTGGATCACCTTCTCCAGGTCATGGATGTAATTGGCCGAGATGCCGACAGGACTGGTCGTTGCGTGGCAGGCAAAGTTGACGATGCAGCCGAGCAGATGATTCGGGTGAGCTTCGTCCCAGGCCCCAATCACGCCAACCTCAGGATCGACCGGTCCAGCCGGCTTGACGATCCCCGGATTGCCCTGGCCGGGATGGGTAATCGTTCGGCCGTCGCGCATCCGGAAGCGCCGGTTGAACGCGACGGTCGATTCGATCCCCTTGCCAACGCCAGCTCTGGCCGGAATCCGACCACGATCCGCCTCGCAAATCGCCTCGATGAGGGCCGCCTCAACGTTCGCGAGATACTTTGGATCGATAAGCGTGGACTGTTCATAGGCGAGCTGTCGGACGATCGGTGGAGCTTCGTCGTACTCGCCGGGCAAGGTCCAGACGAGCGGCCCCGACGAGTGCGAATGTGATGCCGAGATCAGGATCGAGGCCGAGGGAATGCCGGTCCGAGTCTCGACGGCCGACCGAACTTTCTGGACGGTCTCCCGCCGGATGCCCAGGGCATCGACGCCGACGATCGCGACGCGGTTTGTCCCGTCGTCAAGTACCGACGCCCGGACCTTGCACGGGTCGTGGAGGACGCGATGGTACGCCTTGCCATAGCCGCCGGGGGCCTCCATGCCGATCTCGGGTGTGATGTCACGCTCGGCGAAACCAGCCCGGAACGGACCAGCCGACGCGACGATCGGACACAGGCCGAGAGCCGTGAGACTCAGCAAGGTCGTCGTCCACCATCGGTGAAGGATTTGGATCATGGTAGGCCCCCGTCGGTTCAATTTGCCTGGAAGTTCGAGGGTGAGAGCTCGAAACGATGGGACCGCGGCTGGGCTGCCGCCCGCTGATCGGCCACGAGACTTGCCTCAACGGCGTCGAGCGAGTGCATCCCGTTGATCAGGGTCTTATCCGTTCGATTTTCCAGGGGAACCTGGAACGCCCGCCATCGTCGGAAATGCAGATCGTTGTGGTGCAGCGTCAGGCGGTGGACCGCCTTCGCCTGGCGGAGCATCGGCGTGTCGAGACGGGCGAGGTTCACGCCACTCGCGAGTTCTTCCCGGTTGAATGCGCCGACCGGGTCGCCATCGATCGAAAGCTGATAGCGCGCCGCCTTCAGGCCCTTCACCTTCAAAACCTGCCAGTTGAGCGACTCCTCGACATTAGACGCCTTCACCGCCAGGGCGACGATCGGGTCGTTGAGGTCAATCGGCATGGGAAGCGCATCATCGCGCTGGGTCCATCGGATCTGGT
>DAHZZC010000178.1 GCA_027435495.1 Planctomycetales bacterium | reverse complement strand
ACACTGATCGTCTGGGGAGGCGAGTTCGGCCGTCAGCCGACCGCCGAGTTCGCCAAGGGCACCGGCCGCGACCACAACTCGTTCGGTTTCACTATGTGGATGGCCGGTGGCGGGATCAAGGGGGGCACGAGCGTCGGCAAGACCGACGAACTGGGCAGTGCCGCGGTTGAGAACCGGATGCACGTCAAGCGGCTCCACGCGACGATCCTGCACCAGCTCGGACTGGATCCTAACGGCCTGACGTATTTCTACGGCGGTCTTCACCAGAAGCTGGTCGGCGTCGAGGGCGCCGAACCGATCCGGCAGATCATCTGACAGACCATCGGGATCGCTAACAGGCGATCTTCGATACGACGGGAGTTCACCCGTTGGGTCGCCGATTACACCCTGGATCAGATGTTACAGAAATTCATCAAAAGAATCTGTCACCGATCTGCTCGGATCGGGAAGATCTGATTCCAGACGGCGACGATCGGCACCGAGCTCCACCCGAGGAGAAAGCCGGCTAGGACTCAGGGTGCTGCGAGTCGTTGTGATGACGATAGACCGTCCACGCTGCGAGGGTCTTTCCCGACGAGGCATTCGCGAGTTCTCGGGGCGCGGGCCGGTCTGCAACGTCGACGAACGAGTGAATTTCCCGGTTACGGGGGCCCCGTGGATCGAGCGCCTGGCAGCTTTGTTCACACAGTTCCTCGCACTTGATCCGTCAGCTCGGGATCGATTGGTGACCCACCAGGCGATTGGCCAGCACGATGGTCGATTCCCCCGGCAAATTCCCGCTCCATGCCACTTCGAGCCGGACGCTCCGCCGCTGCGGCCCGAGGTGATGGCGATGTAGCTTGCTGATCCTCTGCCCCACATCCTGCCGAAGCCAGGCATGGAACGGCAAAGGGCGTTCGTGGAGGTATTCAGAGAGGTTCTGCGAGGCTTCCAGCAGAGCCTCTTGCACGACGTCAGCTGCGTCGCCACGCGGAGCCAGGCGACGGTTGAGCCGGACTGCGGCCATCCGGGCCAGCCGGTCGTAGAAACGCATCAGGAGCGCCGGCCTCGCCCGGTCGTCACTCCGGGCAGCGCACTTGATCAGCCGTTCGGTGCCGGGCTGTTGCTGCTTCATCGCGGAACGATCGCCGGGCCCCGGGCGGTCGCCTGCCCCTCATCCCTATCTTCCCGAATCGGAGCCGTCGGGGACAGCCGCCTCTGGAGACTCCGCGGTGACGCCCACGCGGTCGGTCCACTCGCCGACGATCGCAGCGATCCGGTCCACCTCAGCCATCGCGCCATTGCCGACGTCGCCGCAGGCGAGGCGCTTGCTCTGGGGTGGGATAAGGACAATCCGAGGGGCGCATCGGACGAAGACCTCGGGGGCCTCGTCGAGCCGCCATTCAGCGGGGATTGGCGGCTCTCCGTGGTCTTCGAGCAACTGGCGAATGTGGCGAAGGGTGACGGGACTCTCCCACATCATGGTGTTCATCGCGGGCGCCAGGAAGACCGGACGGGCGAAGTCCCAGGCGCGGAAGACGCAGGTCAGAAAGTTGTCAGAGAGTCCCAGGGAGAACTTTGCCAACGTGTTCGCGTCGAGCGGAGCGACGACCAGAGCGTCGGCCCACCGCCGTAACTCGATGTGGCCGACCGGGTCACCGCGGTGATAGCCGGGCTCCGGCCATTCGTCCTCGTCGCAGAGCAACCGTACGCCTTCCCGCTCGAAAGCATCGGGTCGGACAAAGTACAGGGCCGATCGGGTCGCCACGACCCGGACCTCGTGCCCGGCCCCTCGAAGCGCCCGAGCTAATTCGGGTGCCTTGATGGCGGCGACCGAACCGGTCACGCCGAGGATGAGCCTGGCCATGTCACGATCGCCCTCGGATTGGGCACGATTGCCAGGGGATTACTGGCGCTCCACGTCGAGCGGTTCCAGGGCCTCGGTAATCGCGTTCGAGAGGTTCTCCCAGAGCGTCCGACGAAGCTGCTCCTGCTGGCGGGGCGAAAGGAGCCGACGCTCCCCAGCCCTTTGCGTGAGCGCTCCGACAATCACGCGAAGATCGCCGGCGATCAAACCCGAAAGGTCTTCAAACGGCTCGGTTAATTCGAGGGGACGTGGTCGTGTCTTGCGTGTAAAGGTCGTCATTCGAAACCCTCCTTGGCCAAGGAGACATGGCGGGCCAGATCCTTCCCGGACCTCGAGGGTGAGCCTAACGAGCGGCTCGGCCCTCGGTCAAGCCATTGGCCAGAATACTTCAGATCGGAAAACGGTCTGCATTCCTCTCCCCCCTCGGGAGTCGGCCCGGCTAGGGGTGCAAATGCGGCGCCTCCCCTCAATCATTCTTACGAGCCGGAACGCCCCAACGTTGGACATCCTCCTTCGTCGGCGCTCAAAACCAGGCGGATTCGGGCTCTCGACGGCCCTTCGGCCCCATCGCCTGGTGGACCAATTCGACGAGGCGAGCCCCATCGACCAGCTCGATCGGGTGCTCAGCGGCGAACTTCTCGGCGGCCAGCGAGAACGTGCTGGTCGTAACGAAAAAGCCCTTGTGGCTCCGGGTGTGGTGGATCGTTCCGAGGAATTTCTGGAGGTCTGGCGAGCCGACCACCCCCTTCTTGTGGTACTTACACTGGACGACGGCAAGCATCCCGTCGCGGCGACGAAGCCGAAGGTCAGCCCCTTCGTCGCCGGTCCCGCCGACCGTCTCGACCTCGAAGCCCAGCGCCTCAAAGAGTTCCGCGGCGAACTCCTCGAACGACTCGGGCGTCAGCGAGGCAAGCTGAGCCAGTTTCAGGTCAGCCCGCCTCGCCTGGCGGTGCAGTCGCTCGACCCGCTCACACCCTTCTCGGATCGCCTCGCGAAGCTCGCGGACCTCGACCTCGTGCCTCGCCGTCTCCTCGGGGTCGAGCCGTCCCAGGTATCGATCGACCTTGAACAGCGCGTTATCGATCGTGTTATCCAGCCGGGCTCGCTCGGCGCGGGTCAACTGGTTCTGATAGCGCCGGTGGACTGAGTATTGCAGGTGCTCCAGAGCCCCGGCCAGTTCGGCGGGCGTTCGGATTGCCGGCGCCTCCTCCTGGTAGGGGGCGGATTTCCAGAGAATCCCCTGGCGGCCGATGCCTGTGGTCGTCGCACGATCGGCCTCACCAGCGGCCTGGGCCTTGATCCATTCCAGGAGCATCGAGGCGCATTGCGGACCGAGGCACTCCATCGGCATCGACCTCCTTCGTCCTCCCTGAGATCCTGAATTATCGTTCCAGCATGGCCTATCGTCCGGTCCCAAACAAGCCCCCAGGCCGAGTTTGCCGATCGCCTCACGCCGATCGATTCCTCCAGGGCGGGTCGGCCAGAATTCCATCAGGTCGCTCGAAGTCGACCAGATTTGGTCAGGTCGAGGTTCTGGTCGAAGCCACCGTCGACGGCGCGGGTTCGCTGGTCTACACGGCCGTATCCCGTGACCGCAACTAGCGGGAGGCCGGCGGTCGCCGGATCGTCACGACGGGGAAGCAGGCATTACCCAGTCGTTCCCCCTGGACACGCAAGTGAAACCCGACTTCGAAAACCCCTCCCTC
>DAHZZC010000177.1 GCA_027435495.1 Planctomycetales bacterium | reverse complement strand
CTGTCTTCTTTCATGTCCTTCGTGTTTTTCGTGGTTCCTGCCTTTCCTGATAAGTGGTTACGGTCTCTCCCGATGAGTGGTTACGGTCCTTCCGTATTCCCGATCACCGGCAGGATCACCTGCGAGGGGTGCGTCGCGTCGTGGTAGACGGAGTTCTCCGCGGTTCGCATCACCCGGTAGTCGCCGAGCGGGGCGCCGGTGTTGGGGTTCAGGTCGAACCTCGGGTAGTTGCTGCTGGAGATGTCGACCCGCAGGCGGTGTCCCTTCTTGAAGACGTTCGACGTCGGATACAGGACGATCGAGACGGGCTCGGGAGTGCCTCGTTGGAGCGGCGGAGCCGGGCCGTCGTTTCCTTGTCGGTATCGCGTCCGGATGATCGAGTCGCCGATGTTCAGGTCGAATCCGAGGGGGTAATCGGGGTTCGGCGGGATCTCGTCGATCAGTTTCGCCGTGAAATCGGTCTCTGGCGCGGTGGAGCTGATCCAGAGGCGCACCTCGACGGTGCCCGTGACTTCGAGGTTCTCGGGGAGCGGGTCGGTTCGGAAGACGAGCACATCGCGACGTTCGGAGAGCGGCAGGTGATGGCCGGCCGCGTGGGTGTCCTCGCGGGTCCGCTGGTCCCATCCGCCGTTGCTCATCAGGCCGGTGCTCGACGAGATGTTCCCGCCGATTGTCGGCACGGGATGCATCGGGTCGAAGGTGTACGTGGTCGAGCTGGTTTTCCTGGGGAGCGGTTCGGTTGAGAGTTCGCCGCCGGGCTGGAGGAAGAGGGTGGTCGGCTTCGTCCGCGCGAGCGGCCACTCGCGCTCGGCCCGCCACGATCCGCCGTGCTGGAGCTTCCCTTTGGGCGACTTCCGATCGTCGCCGGTCCCCATCACGTAGATCCAGACGGGGGGGTCGTTGTCGACGCCGTTCTTCTCGCCGCGGAGCCAGCGGTCGTACCACCGGAGCCGGAGCGCCGCGAGGTTGATCGCCGCGTCCCTGGTAAACTCGACCTCGCCCGAGACGTTCGAACCCTGGCCGCCGTGTCCCCACGGTCCGATCATGAGCCGGTGCGGGGCGGATTTTGCCTTCGAGAGGGCCTGGTAGTTCATGGTGACCTGTCGGGTCCACGAGTCGTACCACCCGGTGAGGTGGAGCACCGGGACATCCGCGTAATCGCCAACGTGGTCCACCACCGACATCCCCTTGATGTGCCAGAACGGCGCCTCGGGCCCGCTCCGCATGGCCTCGATGAGCCACGACTCGTACTCGGGGACGACCCGGAGGGGTGTGTTCCCTGCGCGGATCGGCAGGTTGTCGACGTGATCCCGGATGCGTCGGCCGTTCTCGGCGAGGGCCTGCCGGAGCGCGGGATTGGCGAGCGCCGACCGGCTGTTGGGGGCTCCGATCTGGAAGATCCAGTTCATGAACCGAAGCTCGAAGGCCCCGCCGTGCCGCATCCCGCTGCCCGCGCAGTTTGAGACGGCATCGACGGGGACCATCGCGGTGAGGTGGGGCGGATTTCGCTCGGCCAGAGCGTGCTGGGTCCCGCCCGGGTAGCTCGTTCCAAAGGTTCCGACCTTGCCGTTGGACCACTCCTGCCGCGCGATCCACTCGACGACCTCGAAGCCGTCGTCCGGGTCATCGGCGATCAGCCGCCAGGTCCCCTCGCTTGCGTAACGTCCCCGGACGTCGTTTGCGACGACCACGAAACCGCGCTCGGCGTAGTAGCGTCCCTCGCCGCCGGTCCCGTCCTTGTTGTAGGGCGTCCGCGTCAGGAGCGCGGGGAACTTCCCGGCGACGGGCTTGCCGCCTTTTGCGGGACGGTAGACATCGGCGGCCAGTTTCACGCCGTCGCGCATCGAGATCTTGTGGTCCTTCTCGACCACGACCTCGAACTCCGCCGCCCGCGACGCGACTGGTGGACCCTCGGCCCGCGCCAGCCCCCCGACGACCGCCAGTCCAACCGCGATCGCCCCGATCCAACCCTGCCGCTGCCGAACCATCGTCGAGCCCTCCCCGTACGGTTGATATCCCAGGCCCGCCCGATTGTCGACGTCCCGGGCCCGATTGCAATCCCCGACTGCCTGGTTCGGTCGACGAACCTGGGATAGATTGGAGGGGACGAGAAGATCAAAACATTCCTGGGAGATGGTGTGATGCTGGGACGGCGGGCCTTCGTGGGGGGCGCGGTTGCGGCGATGGCTGGTGTGTCGGCGTCGGGCCGGGCGTCGGCGAGCGATCGGGTCCGGGTCGCGATGATCGGGGTCCGCGGCCGGGGCTTCGAGCTCTTCCAGACATTCCGGTCCGACCCGACCGCCGAGGTTGTCGCGCTTTGCGACGTCGATTCGGGGGTTCTCGGGCGCCGGCTCAAGGCGGCCGGCGCTGGCCCGAACTCGCAGCTACGGGGCGAGTCGGACTTTCGGCGGCTCCTTGATGAGAAGTCGATCGACGCGGTGGTGGTCGCCACACCCGACCACTGGCACGCGATGGCGACGATCCTCGCCTGCCAGGCCGGCAAGGACGTCTATGTCGAGAAGCCCGTCAGCCACAACGTCGTTGAGGGTCGGCGGATGGTCGAGGCCGGACGCAAGTACGGCCGAGTCGTCCAGTCGGGCATGCAGCGGCGGAGCGCGCCCTGGGTGGCCGAGGTGATCCGTCGGGTGAAGTCGGGCTCGATCGGCAAGGTGGGGATGGTGCGCACCTGGACGAACAAGGTCCGGCCGAACATCGGCCATAGCAGGCCGTCGGCGGTGCCTCCGGGCGTCGATTACGCGATGTGGCAGGGTCCCGCGCCCGATCGGCCGTTCCACGCCAACCGCTTTCACTACAACTGGCACTGGTTCTGGAACTGGGGGACCGGCGAGCTGGGGAACAACGGCATCCACGCGATCGACCTGGCCCTGTGGGGCATGGGCGTCGATTCGCCGTCGGCGGTCGTTTCGAGCGGCGGAACGTACATCCTCACCGACGATCGCGAGACGCCCGACACCCAGATCACCACCTGGGAATTCCCGGGCGTCTGCCTGACCTGGGAGCATCGGATGTGGACCGATCACCCCGTGGAGGGCTCGTACTTCGGCCTCGCCTTCCACGGCGAGAAAGGAACCCTGCTGATCAACGAGAAGGGATGGCGGCTCGAAGACCAGGGCGATCCGCAGTCCCACCCGGGCGAGAACCCCCAGGCTCTCCACGTCCGCAACTTCCTCGATTGCGTGAAATCTCGCAGCAAGCCCAATGCCGACATCGAGATCGGTCACGCTTCCACCCGGCTCTGCCACCTCGGCAATATCGCCCATCGCGTTGGCCGTCGCCTCACCTGGGACGCCAGCCGCGAAGCCTTCCACGATCCAGAGGCCAATTCGCTGCTCGAACGCGAGTATGGCGACCGATTCCGATTACCATCCCAGGTCTGATCCCGACCTTGTTCCCTCTGCCCTCTGGTTGATCCACCGCATGGATGATAGAATCGTGGTTGGGTGTCGGATTTGCTCTCCTACAGGAGGGCGGATTCGATTAAGTTAGGGGGAGTTGGGGTGGGGACGACGATGTCCTATGGTAAGGGTGAGGGAATTCCCCGAGAAATCGCCGGGATCGACGCGTCTGTCACAGACGACCTGATGAGAAGCGAGTATGGAGGCTAGAGGACAGTCAGGACTTCGGTGCACGTCGAGGAGGTAGGGGATTTGGCGAGCCGGGATCGACAACGAGCGCGACGACGTCGGGATTATCGCCCGACGGTGGAGGGTCTCGAAGCCCTTCGACTTCTCTCGGCGGTGCAGGCGCACCTGGTGCCGGGTATGGTCGATGCGGGCGATCCCTCGACCGATCGCACTCCGCCCACGCCCGAGGCCCTCGCCTCGCCGATCTCGAACGAGACCTGGGATGCCGCGCTCGGCCACACCCGCCTGGCCGACCTGCTCGCCGCTCCCTCAGCCTCCTCGACCACAAATCCGACGACCATCTCGAATCCCACCGAGATCGCCTCGGGGCTCTCGCAGTTGAACCGGTATCTCAGTCGAACCTGGTCTCGGGCCGGAATCGCGGCCCAGGCGGATGATAACACGCAGGCTGTTTACACCGCTCTCTTGCAACAGCTTGGCCGGTCTCGGTTCGACGCCCTGGTCGGCGACGTCGGCCGGTGGGGCATTCGCGAGGTCTTCACCCGGGAGACCTCCGACGGCATCGCCTTCTTCCGCGCGGTGGATATGGTCAAGAAACGCGCCCAGCGCGAGCGGGTGCATCAGTCGATCGAAAACCTCGACGTCCCGGCCCATCGGGGCACGAATCGAGACGGGGCCGCCATGCGGGCGGCCCTTCAGGATGCCATCTCGCATAGTCTCAATCCTCGCGAGGCTTCCCTCATCCACGAGACACTGCTCGGCAAGACGCCCGCCGAGATCGCCGCGCAGTGGGGCGTGACGCCCAAGACCGTCAGCAACGAGAAGTCCCGAGTCTTTCAGAAGCTGCGGGAAGCTCTCGTCGATCACGAGCTGAACTGACTCACCCCCGCTTTTTGCACATCCCGCCCATCCGGCGAATTCCTTCCGGCCTCTCGTCTGGTCACGGAGTCTCTGGTTCACGGAGTCTCTGTGGTTGATCGCCGGATGGTACAATCGCGGGACATCAAACGACCCCGCCACTGACGAGAGCCGAAGTCCATGATTGACCCCCGGGTAGCGAGCGGCCTGCGAGACCTGCCGCCGAAGGTGATGATCCCTCGTGAGCGGATGCTGGCGGCGTTCCGTCAGACCTTCGGGGCCTTTGGGTTTGTCCCGATCGAGACGCCGCACATCGAGCGGATGGAGGTCCTCACCGGCAAGGGCGCTGGTTCGGAGGAGGTTCTCCGCCAGATTTTTGAGGTGACGAACAAGGGAGGGACGCCTGGCGAGCTGGCGCTCCGGTTCGACCTGACCGTCCCGCTGGCCCGGTTCGTCGCGAAGCACATCGACGAGCTGGGCGTGCCGTTCAAGCGGTACGCGATTGGGTCGGTCT
>DAHZZC010000176.1 GCA_027435495.1 Planctomycetales bacterium | reverse complement strand
AGGGCTCCGGGGGCGGCTTCTACGTCCACGGCGGCCAGGTCGCCCTCGACAACGCGACGGTCGCGCTCAACTCCCAGGCCGGCAAGGGCTCCGTCGGCGGGATCCTTCAGGACGCCGGCACCCTCAACGCCGTTAGCACCTTGATCGCCGGAAACGGCGCGGTCGACTTCTCCGGGACGATCACCGCCGATCATTCACTGATCCAGGCCCCCGCGACGACCGCCACGATCAACGGCTCGTCGAACCTCCTGAACAAGGACCCGCTCCTCGCCACCGCCGGTCTGGCCAGCAACGGCGGATCGACCCAGACGATCGTGCTGCAATCGGGAAGCCCGGCCCTCGGTGCCGGCTCCAACCCCATGAACTTCCTCACCGACCAGCGCGGATTCGGTCCGAGGACCGGCACTAACGGCACCGACATCGGCGCGGTGCAGATGTCCGCCTCCGTGAACACCACGCCCCCGACCGGCGTCCTGAGCATCTCCAACGTCACCAGCACGACCGCGGCGGTCCCATCCACGTTCCAGGTCGAATACTCGGATCCGATCGGGATCAACGCCGCCTCGATCTCCGGCCCGGTTGTTCAGGTGATCCCGCCGGGCGGCGGGGCGCCGATCACTGCGACGATTCTCAAGACCGCTCCCGTCGGGCCGACCGACCCCTCCGGTAACGCGAAGGCGTTCCAGGTGACCTACCAGTTCACGCCCTCCGACGGTGCGTGGGCAGCCGACGAGAACGGGACCTACACCGTCACCCTCGGCGGATCGCCGATCACCGACCTGGCGGGTCTCGACGTTCCGGCCGGCAAGCTCGGGACCTTCACGGTTGACATCGCAACGCCCGATCATCTGACCGTGAGCCTCTCACCGTCGGTGTCCAGCGCGACGGCCGGCGGCCTTTTCGACGTCACGGTCGAGGTCGTCGACGCCTCGGGGGTGCTCCAGACGGGCGTTTCCGGGACGATGGAGCTGAACACGGCCGGCGGGCCGGCGCTCTTCGGCGGGAACGCTCCGGTCACGCTCGCGAACGGCGTCGCGAGCCTGACCTTCTCGGGCGGGATCGCCACCTTCCAGGGCCTCGATATCCATCAGGCGGCCCAGCAGATCGTGCTACGGGCGACGGCGGCTGGCCTCCCGCCGGTTGAGACCTCCGCCTTCAACGTGGCCCCGGCAGCGGCCAGCCAGATCGTGATCACCTCGCAGCCACAGCCGAACGGCGTGACCGCCGGCAACCCGATCACGATGTCCGTCGCCATCGAGGATCCCTTCGGCAACCTCCAGCCGAACGAGACCCAGCGAGTCTCCGTGGGACTAACGACCGGGTCGCCCAGCCAGGTCGTCGGCGGAACGACCTCGATGCCGGTCGGCGCCGACGGCACGATCACGTTCTCCAACCTCACCATTGCCACCGCGGGGAACGGCTACCAGTTCGTTGTCCAGGCGACGGGAATTGCATCAACAAAATCGAATGTATTTGATGTCTCGCCTCCCGCCGGAGGCCAGACCAGCCGGAACACACCGACGCAGGTGGCGATCTCCACGAGCAACCCCACCGCTGGCTCCTCGATCGTCGCCGGATCGTCGGTCATGCTCTCGATCGCGCTGGAGGACGCACAGGGAACCGTTCAGACCGGCACCAGCGCCTCGACGGCCGTCCTCACGCTGGTTTCCGGGCCGGCGGGCGTGACACTCGGTAGTGTGAGCCAGTCCGTCAATAACGGGATCGCAAGCCTCTCGATCCCCGTCGAGAAGGCCGGTTCGTACACCGTGCAGATTGCGGATGGCTCGCTGACACCGGCGACCTACACCTTCACCGTGACGCCAGCCGCCGCCAGCCAGATCGTCATGATCTCCGGACCGCCCGCGAACATCGCCGCCGGGCAGACCTTCTCGCTAACGCTCGCCGTCGAGGACCGCTTCGGCAACGTCGAAACCGGCGACAACGGGCCGATCACGATCGCGACCGCCAGCGGCTCGACCTCGATCGTCGGCAACACCCAGGCGACGCTCACCGGCGGCCTGGCGACGTTCCCGGGCCTCTCGATCACTCAGGCCGCGAACGGAGTCTCATGGAAGTTCGCCTCGGGGGCTCTCTCGACAACAACGGCCCCGATCAACATCGCGCCCGGATCATCGGGAGGCCAGGCCGGCAACGCCTCCAGTGGGAGCAATAACGGCAACGGATCGGGCGGACAGGGGACGACCTCCACAGGCGGCAGCAGCGGGGGCGGCGGAAACACAACGACCGGCCAGACCGGCAAGCACCACCATGGAAAGAAAGCCGTCCATCACCACAAGAAGGCGGTCCATCACCCGAAGAAGGTCGATCACCACGCGAAGAAAGCGGTCCATCACCCGAAGGCGAAGGGCGGTCACGCGAGAATCGAAAACCCGATCGGCGCCGGTCATCACCTCGGGCACGGTCTGGTCGCGATCGCACCGACGCACCACGACCACACCGCCTTCCTCGGATTGGGCGTCCTCCCGACGCGGCACGACATCCGATCGCACCCGCTCCTCCGCCGTCAACTGAACTGATCAGCCACCCCCTCGAAGCGAGGCCGGGACGTCCGCCAGCGCCGCGTCCGGAACGACGAACGAATTCTCGAGCAGCTTCGGGTCGTCATTGATGAGGTCGGGGTAGCGCCAGCCGCGGAGGACCTGCACAGCGAAAACCTCCTGCACGCCCTCCTCAAATCGGAGCAGCGCGACCGGCTCGCCGCGGCTCAGGTCGATCACACAGACCCCGCAGGTCCGCTCCTCGGGAGCGAGTCGTTCGGGGATCGGGATGCCGCTGAAGACGGCCGTCTCGCGGACCTGCGAAAGCCCGACAAACGCCAGATCGCCCGCGAAATCGAGCCCTCGCGTGAACCCCGGAGCCGAGGCGACGGCCTCATACCGGCCGGTCCGCTGGTCGATCAGCCCGAGCGTCCCAGCGCCCGACTCACAGGCCCAGAGCCGCCCGCGATACCATCGCGGCGAGTGGGGCATCGATAACCCCTCAGTGACGACCTCGCCCGAGGCGACGTCCATCAGGAGACCACCCCTCGCCTTCTCGGCGCGCCACCCGGCCGGCGTATCGCTCCGCCCAAGCGCCGTGACCGACCGGGGCCGCCCGGCGTCCATCGCCAGTCCATTAAGGTGGCAGCGGTCGGTAGGCTCCAGAGCCGAGACGAACGGCGGGCGCCACCTCGGCGTGAAGCTGGCCGTTCGGTCAATCGTGCAAAGGCACGAGAACCGCGTGTTCACCACCCAGAGTTCCTCACCGGTCCCCCAGGCCATCTCATGGACCTGAATATTCCCGGTGAAATGGCTGCTCCTGGGGAGGAAACAGCCGTCGTGCCGCCCCGGCGGCTCGAGCTTCGCCGCGACGGCCGGGACGTCGACATAC
Organism: Planctomycetales bacterium; assembly: GCA_027435495.1. Taxonomy (GTDB): domain Bacteria; phylum Planctomycetota; class Planctomycetia; order Isosphaerales; family Isosphaeraceae; genus JAKAUH01. The sequence goes on along the minus strand of DAHZZC010000176.1, from coordinate 3,587 downwards.
TCCCAGACCTGCGTCGTCGTCCCGATCGCCAGCCGGTCGTGGTCGATCGCCAGCCCCATCGGCGCCGCAAAACTGCGGAAGTGGGTGTTGAGGTGGTCCCCCTCGTCGCGGACCATCACCAGTTTCCCCGCCTGGTAGGTCGTCACCAGGAGCGACGCCCCCAGCCCCCGCAGCAGGGCCGGGAAGTTCGGCGTGTGGACCGCTCGTAACGACGGCGGCGCCGGTGTCAGCCCCTCCCGCGACTCCTGGCTCTCCGTGGCAGAATCCGCCCCCTCCGACATCGACTCGCCCCCCGCTGACAGAATGAAATCGAATTATAATGAAATTTGAATGGAAAACTCAGGACGAATCATTCAGAGGCGTACTTACCGGGACGCCTGATTTTGCGGGTGGCGTTCCACCCTGTCAAGCGGCCTGGTCCGGCCGGGCTGCTGTTTTATAAAAGAATTTAATCTTCTGAATCATTCAACTCGTTTGGCAATGAAAACTGAGATTCCTGGGGAAACGGGGGTCCGGCGTGAGATTCTGGGATAGGTCGTTGACTTACGTTGACCAAAGATTAGATTCTATCCGTGGAAAGGCCGGCCACCTGCTGAGGGCCAGTGGCGTCGTGGCCGGAGAAGTCGAGAGGAAGAGGGCTCGCTTGGGGGGCGGGCACGGCCGAAGATCGGGCCGGGGGCCAGAAGGTCTGCACTTCAATTAGGCGTGACGCAGCAATCACCCTTCGCCATGGATTTGTGTTGAGCCGTAGGACCTGAGAGGGGACCGCGGCCGGGTGCCTTGCATCAAAGATCGACCCCAAACGGAGGAAAGGCACGATGGCCTCGCGCAAGCGTCCTGCCCGCCTGCACCGATTGTCGAGACGTGGTCGAACGTCGACGCCGAGAATCGAGGCCCTCGAGCCGAGACTGGTGCTCTCGGTCGCGGCGACAACCCCGCTTGGGACGGCCGCCTCGCCGGCACCTCTGACCGTCGGAACGGGGGGGCTCGCGGTGCTGCCGTACTCGGTGGCGGGCGGGTCGCTCTGGATCGCGGCGTCGGGGGGATCGGCCGGGCTCTCTCCGGCGTTGCTGGGGCGGACGGGGGTGGTCCTGGGCGCCCTGCCGGTCGCCTCGCCGGTCCCGTCCACAGCCGATGCCCTTAGTGGTTTGCCCGGCCCGGCAGGATATATTCCCCAGCAAATTCAGGGAGCTTATGGGCTCGGCGTGAATGGGGGTCTGAATAATACCTTCTCGTACGCCACCGAGCCGGCCAACGGCAAGGGTCAGACGATCGGGATCTTCGAGGAGGGGATGGACCCCGCGTTTCTCCAGAACGCTCTGGGGACAAGTGGCAACCCCCTGAGCGTTTTCGACAAGCAATTCGGGGTTCCCGACCCGCCCAGCCTGACGTTCGTCGATCACGCGGGCGTTCCGTATGCAAACAGCACCAGTACGAGCGACTTCCAGAACCCGGGGCCATCGGGCGCCGCCGAGATCGCGCTGGACATCGAGTGGGCCCACGCGATGGCCCCCCAGGCCAGCATCGTGGTGCTGAGCACCACCCCGTTGCCACAGGGCCAGGACATCGTCAACGGGCTCGCCACGCTGGCCAGCCTGCCCGGGATTTCGGTGATTTCCTGCAGCTATGGGCTGACGGCCGCAAACGTCGGGCTTACTGGGGCGCAGGAACTCTCTGATAACCAGACTCTTCAGACGGCGCTGGCGGCCAACCCGAACGTGAGCATCCTGACGGCGTCGGGCGACAGCGGCAAGATTGTGGGTCCGAGCTATCCGTCGGCCTCGCCCGAGGTGGTTTCCGTGGGCGGGACGCAGTTGACGGTGACACCTGGGAACCAGTACGGCGGCGAGATCGGGTGGTCGGGAAGTGGAGGCGGCTACGACTCGACGTTCACCGCCCCGGCCTACCAGCAGGGGGGGATCGACCCGTACGTGACCTCGCCTTCGAGTCCCCGAACCTTCCCCGACGTCTCGGCCGACGCCTCACCCGCCTCGGGTGTGGCTGTCTACGACCCGACCGCCTTCGGCGCCAGCACACCCTGGGCGAGCGCCGGCGGTACGAGTCTCGCGGCGCCCCTCTGGGCCGGGATGATTGCGGTCGCTGACCAGGGGCGTGTGCTCGCGGGCGGGAAACCGCTGGGGACGGGCGGTCCGCTCGGGACGACGAACCTGCTCTCGGACCTTTACGGACTGGCGGCGATCGCCCCCGGCGATTTCCACTCGATCACGCAGGGGAACAACGGGTTCGCGGCCCAGGCCGGCTACAATCTGGTCACGGGTCTCGGTTCGCCGGTGGCCAACAAATTACTTCCGGACCTCTCGGCGTTCGGCATGGCGAATCACCTGGTGATCGCGACGCAACCGCCCCCCTCGGTGGTCTCGGGTGTCGCGTTCGGGGTGATCGCGCAGCCGGTCGACTCGCTGGGAGAGATCGACCTGTCGTACGCGGGGACGGCCACGCTCTCGCTGTCGAGCGGCCCGACTGGCGCCTCATTCACGCCGGTGCCGACGACGTTCCAGGCGGGGCAGCCGATCGTCTTCAAGGGTCTGACGCTCAGCCAGGTCGCGGGAGGTAACCGTTACACCTTCGTGGCGCAATCCGGAACCCTCGTGAACTCAGCGCCGACGGACACCGTGCAGGTGATGGCTCCGCCCGGTCCGAACATGGCGTTTTATTACCCGTTGCCCATCGCCGGCAGTCTGAGCGACGCGGTGGCGACCACCGCTCTGGATAACAAGGCGGTCAGCCTCATCGTTCTCTCGAAATCGACGATCCCCTACGCGGTCGGGGGGAGCGAGCTCAAGTTGATGAACTCGTCGGGGGCACCGTCGAAGACGATCGAGATTCTCGGCCAGTCGTCGACGTCCTCGGTGATCGAGGCGGGCCTGCAGAGCCGTGTCTTCGAGGTGAATGGAGATTCGAGCCTGACGGTGGTTTTCCAGAGCCTCTCGATTGACGGCGGGTTGGCGACTGACGGCGGGATGAACGCACTGCCGCTGGCGGCTGGCGGCGGAGTGCTGATCGATGGCGGTCAGGTGGCGATGTCGAGGGTTTCGATCTCGGGGAACTTCGCCGTTGGTGCGTCGGGCTCCGCGGGAGCGACAGGAGTTTCGGCGACGGCCGGTCACCCGACCGGCGGCGCGGGGAGCGGCGGCGGAGCGGGCGGACCGGCTAGCGGCGGTGCGATCTACCTGTCCGGCGGGAGCCTCTCGCTCACGAACGATCGGATCGGGCTCGATGCGGCGATCGGCGGTCCTGGAGGCGCCGGCGGCCTCGGAGGGGCGGGCTACTCGGTCCATGGAACCCCGACGCTTCATGGTGGCACGCAGCGGGTTCTCGGTTTCGCGCTAGGGAATGGGGGTGGCGGCGGATCAGGGGGTCAGGGTGGATTGGGGGCTGGCGGCGGGCTCTTCTTGCAGGGTGGGACGGCGCGGGTCGCGGGAACGGTCTTCACGAGTGATGTGGCGCTCGGCGGAGCCGGGGGTGTCGGCGGTGCCGGCGGCCGTGCGGGGAGCGGCGCTTCGCAACGTGCCGGGCTGGGCGGCCTGGGCGGGAGCGGCGGAGTCGGCCTGGGTGGAGCGCTCTTC
>DAHZZC010000175.1 GCA_027435495.1 Planctomycetales bacterium | reverse complement strand
CCGACAGGCATTGGCCCTCCGTCCCGAGGTGGTGTTTCTCCTTTCCGACGGTGCCTTCCCCGATGGCACGGCCGAGTACATCGCCCAGTTCAACGCCCACCGAATTCCGATCCACTGCGTGGACCTCTCCGGCGGTGAGGGGGGCGACCATCTCCGCCGAATCGCCCGCGAGAGCGGCGGCCGGTATGCCTCGCGGCCAGGGAATTTGCAGGGGAAGCGTTGAGAGTAGGGGTCGGAAGGAGGTCAGGCTGGAAAGCCGGACCTCCTTCCAAACATCAGACTCGCCAGGCTCCTCGCTTCGAGAGGGTCAGATATGTCCGTCCCTACGGTTCCAGGATGATCCTCCTGGGCGTCATCGTGAACGGTGAAACCCGTCGATCGCACCGAGGGCGACTCGCCGGGTAGGATGAGGGGTGGAGACGTCGCCCCGACTCCCGACAAGGAGGATTCCGATGACCGCCCTGCTGAACCGCCTTCGCCGGCGCCGCGAATACACCCGGGCCGCGGCGCACCTGACATTCACCGTCTACACCCGCGCGGAGTGCTGCTGCTGCCACAAGGCGCTCGATGTCCTCCGCGAAAAGCAGCCGGGCTGGGGCTTCGCGATCGAGGAGGTCGACGTGGACAGCGACCCCGATCTCGCCGCGCAGCACGGGGCCGCGGTCCCGGTCGTTGCCGTGAACGGCAAGGTCCGGTTCCGCGGCCTGGTGAATCCCGCGCTGCTGGATCGGCTCCTCAGGGCCGAGGGCCGATAAGGCATCGACCGATCAGAACGTGATCGGCTTGTTCAGTTTCCGGCGGACGGCGACAAACTGACCGGCGTGCATCAGCGAGTGAAGGCCGACCATGTTCAGGACGTCGCCGACGGTCGGAGCCCAGGGCGGGAGCTTGCCTTCCTGGGTGCTGTCGAGTTCGGCGTCGGGGATGCGGTCGAGAATCGCCTCGATGGCGTCGCGCTGCTACTTCCAGAGGGCGAGGTACTCGTCCTTGGTCTTGTAGCCGGACGAATCCTCGAGGTTCTCCTTCAGCGAGTGGGCCTTGTCGAAGCCCTCGGGGAGCGCCGGCGCCGAGCCGGGCTCGAGCATCTCCTGGAACATTTGCTCGGCCACGATCAGGTGGCCGAGCTGCCGGGCGATCGGCTGCATCCCCTCGACCGGCACGAGGCGCAGTTCCTCGTCGGTCAGATCGCCCAGGTAGCTGTTGATGGTGAAATCGGCAGTGGCCATCGACTTGCGGATCACGTCCTTGGGTCCCATCTCGTCGTCGTTCTCCCACAAAGGAAACGGAGCAGTCCGGGTGCGCACCGACGCACCCCATTGACCAAGCTCAGCGGACCCGGCCACGGTCCAATGAGCGTTGAGGACACACGAAGCGTGGCCCGTGGCCGGGGTCCGCCGCAGCGCAAGGTTAGGCGAAGGGCTCCGTCAGTCGCCGTAGTCGACGGGGCCTTCGACATGTTCACCGCGCGACCGCAAGCGGGAAGCAGCTTGTTCGGCAACGCCGAGATCATCGAACTCGTAGGTCAAGCAGACGGGACCAATCCCGATCACGTCTGGCTCCTCGCGACAGGTCAAATTGCCACCGAACGGGGCGACATACTCCGAAATCGTCGCCTCGCGTCGGGCGTCAGAAGGCGATTTGTACAGGACCTCAAACATATATGACATGATCGAATTCTCCTACTCCGACTCCGACTCCGGAAAGAAGAGATGGCCTCAACGCCCACCCTTGAATTTCTTGCCACCGGTCCAGTCTTCGTATTTGACGTGCGGCAAGTTGTTACCGACGTCAGGCTCGGGGGGCTGGACTTGATACCACGCCTTCACACCCGGCCCCGGCTGGGGGTAAGTTTGACCAGGAACGGCGCGAGGAACCTCCGTAGCGTGTGGCAGGGCCGTTTGGAGGATGCGACGCGCCTCCTCCTCAGAGCCGACAGTCGCGTTGTACCTGCCCGGGGCCTGTACTGCCTTGATGTGATCCGCTTCGGTTGGCACGGCAGGCTTATTGATGTCGTCTCCTTTGCCGTTATGCACCAAGGCCGAGCCCGACGCGCCGGCCCCGACAAAGAACGTGGGGGGCTCCTCCACCTCCAGATTGTATCGTTCGATAACGCCATCTCGAGACGGGCCTGTCGCTTCGATCGGCGTCACCCCGCCCGGGTCGTTGCGGAGTCGCTCTCCGGGACGCATCGAGCCGACGGGCACCCAGGCCCCACGACTCCCCGAGCAGAACAGGTGGTCCGGTGTGGTCGTCACCGTCTGGCCGCCGAAGGTCACGTCCAAGACCACAAAGCCCTGGTGCTTGATCGTTCCGAGCACCCGCCGCGGGTCGTTGTCATGCCGATCCGGCGTCCAAGACGGCGGTTCCAAAACGCGGGCCGGTTCGACCGCCGTGACCAGGCCCAAGGCACCGTCCTCCATCCGGAACCGCATGCCCGGCTGGAGCCATTCGGCGGGGACAACATTCCCCTCGGCCAGGATGATGGGATTTTCGACCGGGAAGCAGTCGATGCATTCGGCCTCGCCGAACGGCTCTGCATAGGTGTAGTGGACCGGTATCCTGTTGATCGGCCGGTTGTCCTGGCTCCGGCGCTCCAGACGGCGTTGAGGTGTCATTCCGGTCCCTTCGGCGTCATCACCGGCGATGGGCCGCGGCATCTCGAAGGCGGAGCTACCCGTCCGCTCAATGGCCCGATTTGCGGAGCAGCAGCAACGCTTGAACTTCCGGCCGCTTCCGCACGGGCAGAGGTCATTTCGACCGACATGGACCGTTGCCATGTTGCTCCTCCTGGTCGATCGCCGAGGCACCCTCCGCATCGCCTCTCACGCCGATCGTCGCAAGATTCCAAGCCGGACGCAAGCGGATGCTTCGCCTAACAAGTGATCATCGCGAGGCCGCCCGCGCCGGCGCGGCGGCGGGCTCCATCGTGAACTCGGCGAGGAAGAGCTGACTCTTCCGGTCGGATGTCCGGCCGCTGGAGGTCCACATCAGCCGTTTTCCGTCGGGGGTGAAGACCGGGAGGCCGTCGAAGCCCTCGTGATAGGTGATCCGCTCCTCGGCGGCGGTGTCGACGTCCATCAGGTACAGCTCATAATTCGAATGACCGTGCCGGCTGGTCGCGTAGATGATGTGCCGGCCGTCGGGGTGCCAGTACGGACCCCAGTTCACAAACTCGTTCTTCGTCAGGGCCCGCTCGGCCGTTCCCTCGGTGTTGTTGATGTAGACCTGGAGCAGGTCGTTCCCCTTGCGGTCGCTTCGGTAGATGATCCGCTTGCCGTCGGGCGAGAAGAAGGGCCCGCCGTCGTATCCCTTCGCGTGAGTGATTCTGCGCGGGTTCTTGCCGTCGGCGTCCATGATGTAGATCTCGCCGTCGCCGTCGCGGAACGAGGTGAAGATGATCTTCGAGCCGTCGGCCGAGTAACTGCCCTCGGCGTCGTAACCCGGGGCGTCGGTCAGCCGGACGAGATTTTTCCCGTCGAGGTCAGCGGCGAAGATGTCCATCGAATCGGGGAATTCCCACCGATAGCGCGAGGTCCGGCTGTAGGCGGGGCCCTTCGAGGGCTCGGCCTCGGTGCTGGGGTTCAGGTGCGTCGAGGCGAACAGGATCGACTTCCCGCTCGGATGGAAGTAGGGGCAGGTGCATCGGCCCTGGCCGGTGCTGACCATCCGGGCCGAGGCGTCCTCGGCGAGCGGGCCGAGGAAGATCTGGTAGCCGTCCTCATCCGGCCTCGGCCGGTGGAAGATCGAGGGTGGGACGTTCGGCACCGCCTGGAAGATGATCGAGCGGCCGTCGGGACTGAAATATCCCTCGCCGGCCCGACCGAAGCCGGAGGTCACCTGGCGGATGTCTTTCAGGTGCCGCGCCTCGTGACGCGCGACCTCCTCCGCCGACATCCCCGACGTCGCGCTGTGGGGCGATCCCGAGGGATGTTGCGCCACGATCGCCGCGGCGAGGATCATCGAGGTCGACAGGGTCGCGATCATCGGCAAGCTCCCGGGCTCCATCGGTGTCGATCGGGGTGGCCGGTCGTCTCGGCCGCGCCTAGTATAGGGACTGACCAGGCGTTCGCCAATGCCCGAGCCCCCGGAAGGACTGGACAAAGGTGCGGATCTACACGAAGACCGGGGATGACGGCTCAACCGGGCTTCTCGGCCCCGGCCGCGTCTCGAAGGCCGACCTGCGGGTCGAGGCTTATGGGACGGTCGACGAACTGAACGCCGCCCTCGGCGCCTCGCGGGCGATTGGGCTCGATGCGGAGGCCGACGCCCTCACGGCCCGGCTCCAGGACGACCTTTTTGTCCTCGGCTCGGCACTGGCCGACCCCTCGCCGGACGGCCCGTTCCACGGCGCGATCACCGGGGCTCATGTCGCGCACCTGGAATCGGCGATCGACCGGATCGAGGACGAGCTTCCTCCACTGACGCACTTTATTCTTCCGGGCGGCTCGGCGTCGGCCGCCCACCTTCACCTGGCGCGGGCCGTCTGCCGACGCGCCGAGCGTCTGGCGGTCGCGCTGTCGCACTCCGAGGGGCAACACGTCTCACCGCTCGACATCGTCTATTTGAACCGGCTCAGCGACCTGCTTTTTGTGCTGGCGCGGGCGGTCAACCGGCGTGCGGGCGTCGCGGACGTGATCTGGAAAGGTCTCTGAAATGCCCAGATCCGCCGCCACCCCCAACGCCGACCGGACCGGCTCGATCCTGATCACCGGCGGGCGTCGGGTCGGCAGCGAGCTGGCGCGAATGCTCGCCGATCGCGGCTGGGACGTCGCGATGACCTACCACACCAGCCGGGAAACCATCGAGCAGACGATCCGCGATGTCGAATCGCGAGGCCAACGCGGACTCGCGATCCAGGCCGACCTATCGAAGCCCGACGAGGCCGAGGCCGCGGTCCGACAAACCGTCGCCCATTTCGGCCGGCTCGACGCGCTGGTGAACATGGCGAGCGTCTACCGACGGACGCCCTTCTTGACCCTCCGCCCCGCCGACTTCGACGCGATGATCGCCGCCAACCTCGCCGCGCCGTATCACGCGGCGGTCGCGGCGGCCCGGGCCATGCTCGACCAGACCGCGGTCGACGGGATCAAGGGGCGGATCGTGAACTTCGGCGACTGGGCCACCGAGCGTCCCTATCGAGGCTATCTTCCGTATCTGACAGCCAAGGGCGGGCTGTCGACGATGACGATGGCCCTCGCCGCGGAGCTGGCGCCGCACATCCCGGTGGCCATGATCCAGCCGGACATGATCGATCCGCCGCCGGACCTCGCCGAGGCCGAGCGCGCCGCCGTGATCGCGCAGACCCCACTCCAGCGCTGCGGCACGCCAGGCGATGTCAACCGATTGATCGTCTACCTGCTCGAAGGGACGAGCTTCGTCACGGGCGCCTGCTTCCGCGTCGACGGCGGCCGATTCCTGGGCACCACGGAATGAGCCAGAAAAAGGGAGGAGGAACCACGAAAAACACGAAGGACA
>DAHZZC010000174.1 GCA_027435495.1 Planctomycetales bacterium | reverse complement strand
GGCGATTGCGGCCGACGGTCCGATCCGGGGCGAGGTTCAATCGATTGATCATGCGACGGCGCAGGCCGTGATTCGCGACGAGACGTCGAAGCAGGATGTCTCGGTGAATCTGTCGGCGCTGGTGCGTCCCTCGACGTCGAGGCCGGGGGGGAATGTGGAGCTTCGCCAGTTGAGGCCCGGGACGAAGGTGGTCGTCCACGAGGGGGTGGTTGCCTCGGGCCTGGAGATCGACGAGGCGCGGCCGAAGGCGCGCGGGCCGATTCTCCGCGAGTTCTGGCACAACTTCACGCACAACCTGTTCAAGCCGCTGCTTTTGTTTTTCTATCTGGGGTTTCTGGTTCCGATCCTCAAGGTCGAGTTTGAGTTTCCCTATGCGATGTACCAGGCGCTGACGATTTACCTTTTGCTGGCGATTGGCTGGCACGGCGGCGAGGAGCTGGCGAAGATCGACCCGTCGCTCTTCGGCAATGTCGCCGGGTTCATGGTGGTGGGGTTCCTGACCAACCTGGGAGTCGGGGTGCTCGCCTACGTACTGCTCTCGGCGATGACGCCGATGCGACGGGTTGACAAGGCGACGGTGGCCGGTTTCTACGGTTCCGACTCGGCCGGGACGTTCGCCACCTGTGTCGGCGTGCTTGGGACGGTCGGGCTGCGATTCGACGCCTACATGCCGGTGATGCTCGCCGTGATGGAGATCCCTGGATGCCTGGTCGCGCTCTATCTGGTCGCCCGGCTCCGGCACCGCGGGATGGACGCGCTGGGGAACATGCCCGACGAGCCCGGTTACGACCCGCAAGCCAGGCCGACGCCCCGACCGGTCGGCGACCACGTTCCCGACCGCCGCGAGCAAATCGATGAGGAGGTGCTGGAGCTCTCCATGGAGAAACGCGAGCACCCCGAGCGCGACGGTGACCGTGGTGAGAGCAAGAAATCACCACTGATCACCGCCCGACTGCTCCACGAGGTGCTGCTCAACCCGCGACTTTACCTCCTCTTCGGCGGCATCCTCATCGGGATGATCAGCCAGCTTCAGGGCGAGAAGGTCACCCGAGAGGACGACCACTTCTTTCTCAACATGTTTCAGGGCGTCCTTTGCCTCTTCCTGCTGGAGATGGGGATGACCGCCTCGCGGAAGATGAGAGACCTCAAATCCGCGGGTCCTGCCTTCATCGCCTTTGGCCTGATCGCCCCGGTCCTGTTCGCGACGATCGGCATCGCGGTCGTCCACACTTACGCCCACCTGACACACACGCCGTTCCTACCGGGCAGCTATGTCCTCTTCGCCGTTCTCTGCGGCGCAGCCTCGTACATCGCCGTTCCGGCCGTCCAGCGGCTGGCGATCCCCGAGGCCAGCCCGACCCTGCCGCTCGCCGCCTCGCTCGGACTGACCTTCTCCTGGAACGTGACCGTCGGCATCCCGATCTATATCGAGATCGCCAATGCGGTCGTCGAGCGGTTTCCGGTGGGGTGAATCGCTTTGACTTAGGAATTGAAGATTCCAGATCTTACAATACGACATGAATTGAATTTATTTATATTATTGTATATTTTCTAAGCTTTGAGTTCTCACGGAGTCCCGCATGTCCGCGACATCGACGACGCCCGCGCCCGAAGCCCTCGAAGGCGAGAATCGGTTGGACGACGAACTGGCCGGAGCGATCGAGCATGCGGCGCATCTGCTGCCACAGCAGGGGCCGATCACCGTCTTCATTCACCACAATACCCTCCACGCGCTGGAGAACCTCACGTTCGAGGACGCGGTCGGCCGAGGAGCGGAGGTCTTCGGCTGCCAACCGTACCTGGGCGAGGACCGGTATCGCGACGAGCTGATCCGGGGCCGGATTCGGTTCGACGAGCTGCGTGAGGTTCTGGCCGAGGACCTTGGCGTGTCGGCCGACGACCCCGTGCCCGGGTTCGGTACGCGACTCGACCTCCGCCTGGCGATGCTCCAGGACCCACTCCGGATCGGCCCGACGGAGGAGCTTGTCTGGTACGTCGCCGAGTACGATGCCCTCAGGCGGGCCCGGCCGGAGGTCTCCTCGGCGACGCGGGCCCGGCTGATCGCGGAGACCCGTCGATGGGCGATGCGTGATCTTCGCCCCAACGGCCACGGCGACCCGATCGCCCGTCTGATCGGCGCGAACGGGCCACCCGCTGCACGGATCGAGGATTGGAGCGACGCCGAATGGGAGCAGTTCGCCCTTGGGGCCCTCTGGCGGATCTGCGGTGAGGGTGTTCGCGACCTGCCACCTCCCCGAGCCTCGACACCGATGCCGGTCCGCCATCGCGACGTTCTTTTCGAGGCTACTGGCCGGGACGCCGACGCGATGGTCCACCCGCCGCTCATTCGCCTGGTCGCGGCCTTTCTCGACCAGGGCCTGGCGGCCTGGACACTTCCAGGTCGCGACCAGGGATTCTTTTCTGCCTTCACCTCGCTCTATTCGAGACCGGGCGGACCGCCGGATCCCTGGCGGCGCGACCTGGCCGACGAGCTAAGGCCGCTCCTTCGTGAGGAGGTGGAACCGCTCGAATCGATCCGGAGATCACTCGACGATCTCGGCGTGAGCCGCGACGAGCGGGACGAATTCCTTTCGGCGACGCTCCTGGCCCTCCGCGGATGGGCCGGCATGATCCAGCAGGTCGAGGAACGCAGCGATCGCGTCGTCCACCCGATTGTGCCCGGGAGCCTGGTCGAGTTCCTGGCCGTCCGATTGCTCATGGACCGATGCGCGCTGGCTCAACTGGCACGCGAGACGATCGGATACGAGGGACCACTCTCCGGACTTCGCGAGGCGATCCGACGACGATCGCCAGGGTCGCGCGGGCCGAGTGTGGAGCAACGCGCGTTCCTCGTCTTCCAGCTTGCGCAGGTCTCTGGAGCCTCGCCGGACGTGCTCTACCGGCTCGACCCGGCGGGATGGGCCCAGCTCGTCGACGAGATCGAGGGGTTCGGCAGCCTGGATCGGCGTCGGGTCTTCCACCTGGCCTACGAGCGGCGGTTTCAAACCCGGGCGCTCGACGCGATCGCGATCCACGCGAAGGCCCCAGCGCCGACGCCGGAGTCGCCCCGGTTCCAGCTCATTTGCTGCCTCGACGACCGGGAGGAATCGTTCCGGCGGCACGTCGAGGAACTGGCGCCGGACGCCGAGACGTTCGGGACGGCGGGCTTCTTCTCGGTCGCAATGTACTACCGGGGCGCCGACGATGCGCACGCCGTTCCGCTCTGTCCGGCGGTGATCCGGCCGCGGCACTGGGTCGTCGAGCGACCGATCGACGAGGACGCGGGCGAATCCCGGCGCCGGCATCGGGGACGCTGGCTCCTCGGGATGGCCTCGCACCAGATTCACACGGGAAGTCGATCGCTGGCGCAGGGGGCCCTGCTGGCACCGATGGGCGTACTGGCCTCGATTCCGCTGGTCGCCCGGACGCTCGTTCCTCGCCTGACCGCGCAGCTCCGGCAATTGCTGGGACGGATCGTTCTCGACCCGCCGCGCACCCGGTTGCAGCTCGAGCGCACCGCCCCCGAGCCGGGTCCCGAGGATGGCGGCATCGGTTTCACGGTGGAGGAGATGGCCGAGATCGCCGAGAGAATCCTCCGCGAGCTGGGGCTGACCGATCGGTTCGCCCGGCTGGTTTTGATCGTCGGCCACGGGTCGACGAGCCTGAACAACCCGCACGAATCGGCCTACGATTGCGGGGCCTGCGGTGGTTCCCGGGGCGGACCGAACGCCCGCGCCCTGGCACAGATCCTGAATGATCTTCGCGTCCGAGGTCGGCTGAGTGAGCGGGGCCTTTCGATCCCGATCACGACCCGGTTCGTCGGCGGAATGCACAACACCAGCAGCGAGGCATTGACGCTCTTCGATGTCGACCGGCTTCCGGCCGATCATCGTGAGGACCTGGTCGGGATCCGGGCGATCCTCGACCGGGCACGGGAGCGGAACGCCCACGAACGCTGTCGACGGTTCCTCTCGGCGCCCCTGACGCTGAGCTTTGCCGGGGCCTTGCAGCACGTCGAGGCTCGCGCGGAGGATCTCGGCCAGGCGCGTCCGGAGTGCGGCCACGCCACGAACGCGATCGTACTGGTTGGACGTCGCGATCGGACCCGCGGCCTCTTTCTCGACCGGCGCGCGTTTCTGGCCTCGTACGATCCCACCCGAGACGACCCCGTCGGCACCATCCTGGAGCGGATCCTCATGGCCGTATTTCCGGTCTGTGCGGGGATCAACCTGGAGTATTACTTCTCGTCGGTGGACAACACGGGCTGGGGCGCAGGGACGAAGCTACCGCACAACATCACGGCGATGCTCGGCGTGATGGACGGCTACCAGAGCGACCTCCGGACCGGGCTTCCCTGGCAGATGGTCGAGCTGCACGAGCCGGTCCGGGGACTCTTCGTGATCGAGACTCGCCCGATGGTTCTGCTCCGGATCCTCGGCCGGAACGCGAGCCTTCGGCGACTCTGCGACAACGGATGGGTGGCCCTGGTGACGCTCGACCCCGAGACTCGAGAACTTTCAACCTATCGCCGGGGGACGTTCGAACCCTACCGCCCCCGATCGAGCGTACTGCCACGGGCCTCGTCGTCGACCGACTGGTATCGCGGCTGGCGCGATCACCTGGAATTCGCGACGATCCGCGACGAATGATCGATCCTCGAGACCTCGCCCCAGGTGACCTTGCTCGATTCTCTCAATGGAATCCGGGATCTTGAATCATCCATTCGCCTTCCTGTTTGATGGGATTTCCATCAGACCGAATCCCATCGGAGTATCCGGAGCGGCCACGATGCCCGCGGCTCCTGACTGGCTGATCTGGTCTGGCCTGATCGTGGTGGCTGCGCCGTCGGCACTGGTGGTGGCGCTGGGGGTGGCGACGGCGGTCGGGCGCGGGCCATCGGAGCGGATGATTGTCCGATGGGTGCAGGCGGCGGTGATCGCTGGGCTCTCGGCGGCGCTGGTGGTCCTGGCGTCGATGTTGACGCTCGGAACGCGGCACGTCTCGATCCCGATGGGGGACTGGGTTGCGATTCCCCGGCATTACCAGTTCGAGGTGACGTTTGTGTTTGACCGGCTCTCGGTGCCGATGGCGATTCTTTCGTTGGTGCTCTCGGCGACGATTGGGGCGTTTGCCAGCCGGTATCTGCACCGCGAGCCGGGGTTCCGGCGATTTTTCGCACTGTACGCGATTTTTCTGCTGGGGATGGTGGTGGCCTCGCTGGCGGGGACGATCGAGACGCTCTTTGCGGGTTGGGAGCTGGTCGGACTGTCGTCGGCGTTGCTGGTGGCGTACTTTCTGGACCGACCGGCGCCGGCGCGGAACGGGCTCTGGGTCTGGACGGTCTACCGATTTTCGGACGCTGCGCTGCTGCTCGCGGCGGTGGCGCTGCATCACCTGCGCGGCACGGGGGATTTTGCCCGGTTGCTGGGGGAGGGTCCCTGGCCGGCGGGGCGGGCGGACCTGGGTGCCTGGCCGGCGTTCGGCGTCGGGCTGCTGATGCTGCTGGCCGCGGCCGGGAAATCGGCGCTGATCCCGTTTTCGGGCTGGCTCCCACGCGCGATGGAGGGCCCGACCCCATCGAGCGCTGTGTTTTACGGAGCGCTCTCGGTCCACCTGGGCGCGTTTCTGCTCTTGCGGATTGGGCCGATTCTGGAGGCCTCGCCGCCGCTCGCCGCGGTTGTGGTGGCGGTCGGGCTCGCGACGGCCGTGCTGGCGTACCTGTCCGGTAGCGTTCAGACGGATATCAAGTCAGCGCTTGCGTATGCGTCGTTGACCCAGGTCTCGATCATCGTGGTGGAGATCGGCCTGGGTTTTCGCTACCTGGCGCTGGTGCACCTGCTTGGCCACGCCTGCCTTCGGATGTTGCAGTTCCTTCGGGCCCCGACGCTGCTGCATGACTACCATACGCTGGAAAACGCGATCGGTGGACGCCTGCCGCGCGGCCGATTGCTGTGGACGAACCGCGCCGCCGGCCGGATCTACCGGATTGCGATCGAGCAGGGTTACCTTGATGGCGGCCTGATCGAATACGTCGTCCGTCCGTTCACCCGGGGCCTGGAGTGGTGCGACCGGACCGAGCGGCGATGGACCGATTTCCTCGACGGGAACGGCTCGCGCGAGTCGGACCGCGTGAAGCCTTCCACCGTCTCGATCGACGAACATTCATGAATATTCTGGAACTTCCCTGGCTGGATTACGCGCTCCTCAGCACGGCGATGGGATCGCTCTGGGTCGGTCGCCAGCGTGATCCGCTACGAGCCTATTCCTGGGGCCTGGCGTTCACGGGCGGGGCGCTGGCGTGTGCGGTGCTGGCCTGGCTGGGCTTTTACCTGGGGGCCCCGACCGAGCCTGGCGAGGCGTTGGGGCTCCAGCGACGGCTGATCGGGCGGGTCGTTTTCGCGCTCGACGAGCTGAACGCGCCGCTTTTCCCGGCGATTGCGCTGATTCACTTCCTGACGGCGCTGGCGACCGCCCGGGCGAAGATGCGGCGGTTCTCGTTCACGTGGTCGCTGGCGGCCGGGACGCTCCGCCTGGCGATGTTCGCGTGCCGGTCGCCCTGGCCGCTGATCGTCCTGCTGGCCGTATCGACCATCCCGCCGTACATCGAGCTAAGAACTCGGGGCCGGCCGACGCGGGTGTTTGTCGTCCACATGGCGACGTTCCTGGCGCTGCTGGTGGTCGGCTGGGGATTCGTCGAGCTGAACGGCCGAGAGGCTCCCGCGCCGTTCTGGGCGACGATTCCGCTGGTCCTGGCGATCCTGATTCGATGCGGATCAGCGCCGGCGCATTGCTGGGTGACCGACTGGTTCGAGCACGCGACGTTTGGCATCGCGCTTTTGTTCGTGGCGCCGCTGAGCGGGGTGTACGCGGCGGTCCGGCTCTTGCTGCCGGTCGCGCCGACCTGGGCGCTGGCGGGCCTCTCGATCGCCTCGATGATCACGGCCGTCTACGCCGCCGGGATGGCGACGATCCAGGTCGAAATCCGGCGATTTTTTGCGTTTCTCTTCATCGGCCATTCCGCGCTGGTGCTGGTGGGGATCGAGCTTCAGACAATGACCTCGATGACGGCCTCGCTCTGCCTCTGGTTCTCGGTGATCCTCTCGCTGGCGGGGTTCGGGCTGACGCTCCGGGCGCTGGAGGCCCGGTTCGGGCGGCTCTCGCTCCGAGACTATCACGGGCTGTATCCGCACTCGCCGACGCTCGCGGTTTGCTTCCTTTTAACCGGCCTGGCGTGCGTGGGCTTCCCGGGGACGCTGGGCTTCATCGCGACCGAGATGCTGGTGGATAGCGCCGTCGAGGCGAGCCCGATGATCGGCGTGGCGGTTGTGGCGGCAGCGGCGCTCAACGGGATTGCGGTGGTCCGGGCCTATCTGCACCTCTTCGCCGGCGGCCGGCACGCCTCGACGGTTGACCTGGGACTGGGCCGTCGCGAGCGATTCGCGGTGCTTTCGCTGGCGGCCCTGATCCTGGGCGGCGGACTATTTCCCCAGCCGGGCGTGATGTCCCAGGAGCGAGCCGCCGAGGCGATCCTTCGCGACCGGGCTCGCATCCAGGGTGGGTCCGGTCCTCACCACGATCCAGCCACTGCCCAACCCGCCAGCGATCGGCTATCCTCGACCGCGGGAGGAAACGAGCCATGAAGTCGTACACCGAGCATCTGACCCTGAATATCCCGGTCCGGATGGACTTCCTCAACATCACACACCAGGTCGAGGAGATCGTCCGCAAGAGCGGCGTGCAGGAGGGACTGGTCCTCTGCAATGCTATGCACATTACCGCAAGCGTTTTTATCAATGACAATGAATCCGGACTTCACGAGGATTACAAGAAGTGGCTTGAAGCGCTGGCGCCGTTCGACCCATCTCCCCAACGATACCGGCACAACCGGACGGGTGAAGACAACGCCGACGCCCACATGAAGCGGCAGATCATGGGGCGTGAAGTGGTCGTCGCGATTACGAAGGGAAGGCTCGATTTCGGCCCCTGGGAACAGATCTTCTACGGCGAGTTCGACGGACGGCGGCCGAAGCGGGTGCTGGTGAAGGTGATCGGGGAGTGAGGCAACGTCGGCCGGCTACTGGCGGTTCATCAGGATCTCGGTCGACCGCTTGGTCAGCAGGAGCGCGACCCTCCGTCCGACCCGCTCCGCCCAGATTTTGCACCCCTCCGCCGAGAAGTGGCCGTCGCCGATCCGGCCGTTGAAGAGCGGACTTCCCGTGAGCACCTGGCCCCCGCGAGCCGCCGCGACCGTCGCCT
>DAHZZC010000173.1 GCA_027435495.1 Planctomycetales bacterium | reverse complement strand
GAACCCCCCGGGCCGACCCCCGGCGACGCCGGACCGACCCCAACCCGACGCTCGACGTTCCACCGACCTCGATCCACCTCGAACCCCGGACTCACCGGATCTCTCACCCGCATCTGATCCCCGTCCGGTCGCCGACGATCCCAACCGGTCCCGGCCCTACATTATGACCCATGCGGAAAGCGAAGAGAAAAAGTTCTCGAGTAGGTGGACAGATTAAACGCGAACAGGGCGGGTGCCAATCCACTCCGTCGAGACCGGACCGCTGGATCGACCGCTCCATCTTCACCCGATTCCAATCTATCTTAGAGAAGCCTGATGAACCGAGCAAGGCCGGTGACTCGTCGCACCAGGGCGGATCGCCGCCCAAGTTGTGGCCCCTGGCAGACCCCTGTGGTATTCTTCCAGTCGCAACCGATGCGAGGGGATGTCGCGGCGCTACTGCGGGCATTGTTTCCCGAAGGAGAAGCGGAAGAATTCTTCGAATCCATGGCGGCGGTCCATGAATGGGTCCTGAGGAGCTTCTGATGTCGATCGAGGTCAAAGACCGCGTTTCCGAATGGGAGACGAAACGAACGGCTGAGACACGCCGGATCGGGGATCGGCTGCGAGAGGCTGGCTCTGAGCAGGTCGACGCCTACTGCTTCAATCCGGCATCGATTCGCCTTCGTTTCATCGACCCCAGACTTCGAAGGGAAGAAGGGATCGGAGCGACAGGAACTGGTCTTCCCGGTGAATGACAAACTGCCAAAAGAGACTCGCGAGGATATCCTGTTGCTCCTTACCCTGGCTCCGAGCGAGGTCGGGAAGGTCAACCGGCATGCCCTGATCAATCTGGAGTTCGAGAACCCCCTGACCATCGGTCGATGAGTCGATCGAAACCATCGGAGCGTCACGCATGTCCGAAGCCGGATCGCGACTGACCCCCAACGAACTGCGGGCCCTGCGGCGGTACAACACGCCGACGATCGCCAATGCGATCGAGCTGTTCAATGTCCGTCCGCGGCACACCGGGTTTCTCCCGCACTATATTCGATGCCTGCTGCCGGAGCTTGGCCCGATCGTTGGCTACGCGGTGACCTCGAAGACCAAGGCCGCACCGCCAGGACCCGACGAGGTCGAGCAACCCGACCTGCTCGGCGACTATTTCCGATATGTCGCCAGCCAGCCCGGCCCGAAGATCGCCGTGGCGCAGGACCTCGACGACCCGCCCGGCCTCGGGGCGCAGTTTGGCGAGGTGACGGCCACAATCCATCAGAAGCTCGGCTGCATCGGGCATATCACGAGCGGATGTCCCCGCGACCTCGACGAGGTCCGGGCGCTTGGATTCCAGCTCTTCGGGCTCAATCCGTGCGTGAGCCACGCGTATGTCCGCCTGGTCGAATTCGATACGACGGTGACCCTTGGCGGGGTGGACATTCACTGCGGCGACCTGATCCACGCCGATAAGCACGGCGTCTGCCTGATCCCCCACTCTGTCGCCCATCAGCTCGCCGAGGCCTGCGCCGAGGTCGAACGGCGCGAACGCCCGCTGCTCGAATGTTGCGCGGAAGACGAATTCGACCTTGAGGAGTACATTCGACTCCGGCAGGTCGCGCACACCAAGATCCGCGAATGAAAGGAAAGGAGAGGACCGGCAAGTGCCGCCGCGCCTGGCCTAGACCATCCGGCGCGGCGGCGGCGAGATGGCGACCGCCTCGAACCGCTGGTTCCGGCCGACGGCCTCATCCGGCCGAACCTCATCGAGCCGCTTCCCCTCGACGTGCCACCGGCCTTTCCGATATTCAAAAAGAGCCGTCGCGTGGCGTGAGATCGCCATCAGGTCAAACGGGGCCGGGTCGAAGTGGACGCAAACCAGGGCCAGCAAGTGCCTCGTCTGGCGGTCGCGCGCCCAGAGGACCTCGTCCTCCCACTGCGCCGATTCCCAGCGCTGGCCCTCGGCGTGGTCGACGCGAGTCAACGCCGAGATGAACCGGGCTTCGAGCCATTCTCTTTGCTGATGGAAAAGCTCTCGGGCGTGGTCGACATGCACGTCCTCATAAATTTGGCGGAGAGGACGTCGGAGGAGGAGCCAGCAGGCGGCCAGGACGCAGACCGAGAGGATGCCGGCCCAGATCAGGACTCCCATGGTCGAACCCCCGGCACGCTTCCCTGGACGTGGCGACGCTTGAGTTTATTGTAGGATCGGCGGGTCGCTGACTGCAAGGGACGGATTTCGTCGTGACCCGGTTCCCGACGGTTCTCCAAGGATGGTGTCGGTTGATGGAGCAAGTCATGCGGAAGGAACCTGATCCCGAGGAGGCCGAGCGGAAATTCGGGGCCCACATGTCGATCGCCGGCGGGTGCGATCGGGCCATACACGCGGCGCACGCCGTGCCCTTTCGGACCGTCCAGCTTTTCACCAAAAACAACAACCGATGGACCGGCATCCCGCTTTCCGACGAACACGCCCGCGCTTTCCGTTCGGCACTCGACGAGACGGGGATCGTCGGGCCGGTGGCACACACGTCGTATCTGATCAACCTGGCCAGTCCGGACGACGTACTCTGGGAACGTTCGATCGGGGCGATGGTGGACGAGGTGGAGCGTTGCGCGACGCTTGGAATTGAGGACCTGGTGATGCATCCGGGCGCCCACATGGGTGAAGGAGAGGCCGCGGGGATCGATCGGGTGGCTCGGGGACTGAACGAGGTGGTCTGTCGGACGGCAGGGGTCGGCGTTCGGATTGATCTGGAGACCACAGCCGGGCAGGGGACCTGCCTTGGGCACCGGTTCGAGCATCTGGGGGCGATCCTGGATCGGGTGGATCGGCCCGAGCGGTTCGGAGTCTGCGCCGATACCTGCCATATTTTCGCGGCGGGCTATCCGATGGGCACGCCGGAGGAGTACCATGAAACGATCGACCGGCTCGATCAGTCCGTGAGCCTTGGACGATTGCGGCTCTGGCACCTCAACGATAGTTGTCGGGGCCTGGGGAGTCGCGTCGACCGGCACGCGGGAATTGGCGTCGGTGAGATGGGACTGGAGCCATTCCGTAACCTGCTCAATGATCCGCGGTTCCGCGACCTGCCGATGATCCTCGAGACGCCCAAGGGGAAGGCGGACGGCGAGGACCTCGACGTCCGCAACGCCCGGGTGCTGCATCAGCTTGTCCGGCCCGATCGGCGGTCGCGGGGCTCGCGCCGGCGCTGATGGCCCGGGGGCGGGCCGGCCCGGTCGTCGAGATCGACCGCGGCGAGGCGTCCATAATCATGTCGACCGAACAACTTAACGGGCCAGCGACCCTCGTGGCGCCCTCGAACGTGCCGCCGGTACCCGCGCCCGATCCAGGCTGGTTCATCAACCGCGAGCTAAGCTGGCTCGACTTCAACGAGCGCGTGCTGGAAGAGGCGCGCGACGCCACCAACCCGCTGCTCGATCGGGTCAAATTCCTCGCCATCTGCGCCTCCAACCTCGATGAGTTCTTCGAGGTTCGCGTCGCCGGGCTCCAGGCACAGGTCTACGAGAACCTCGAGCCCCAGGACCCGCCTCCCGATGGCATGGGCTCGCTGGCGCAGCTTGTCGAAATCTCCAGGCGGGCGCACGACTTCGTCGGCCGGATGTACGAGACCTGGTACGCCGAGCTTCGCCAGATGATCCTGAAGCATGGGATACGGGTCTGCTCTCCGGCCGAGCTGAGCGATTCGCAGAACGCCCACCTCGACGCCTACTTCGATAGCCAGGTGTATCCGGTGCTCACACCCCTGGCGATCGACCCAGCGCATCCGTTCCCGCACGTTCACAACAAGAGCCTGAACCTCCTCCTGCGAATCGAGCCGGACAAGTCGCACGCGAGGCCGCTCTATGCCGTGCTTCAGGTACCCTCGGTGCTGAACCGGCTTGTCCCGCTGCCTGACGAGGCCGATGGCCAGCGCCGGTTTGTCCTGCTGGAAGATGTGATCGGTCCCAGGCTCGATGTCCTTTTTGGAGGCTATCGCGTCACGGAGCGGGTCGCCTTCCGCGTGACCCGGAACAGCGACCTGACCATTCAGGAGAGCGAGGTTCGCAGTAGCTTGCTGTCGACCATCGAGGAGACCCTCCGCCAGCGCAAGTGGGGTGCCGCGGTTCGGCTCGAGATCTCCGAAGGGGCCGATGAGGGCTTCCTCGCCCAGTTGCTCTCGTCGTCGGCGCTCGAGTTGGAGGAGCGCGATGTCTACAGGGTCACCGGGCCGGTCGACCTGACCGTGCTGAGCGGTCTCTGGAAGCTCGAGGGCTTCCGGGACCTCCGCGAGCCGCCCTTTGAGCCGCAGATGCCGGCCCTCCTGGCGCGGAGGAAGAGCATCTTCAGCGCGATCCGCGACCATGACCTGCTGGTGCATCACCCTTACGAGTCGTTCGGCACCGTCGTGCAGTTCATCGAGCAGGCATCCGAGGACCCCGGCGTCCTCGCGATCAAGATGACGCTCTACCGGACGGCCGAGGCCAACCCGATCATCAACGCCCTCGCCCGAGCCGCCGAGAACGGCAAGCAGGTCACGGCGCTGGTCGAGCTTCAGGCGAGGCTCGACGAGGAGAATAACATCGACAAGGCCCTGATGCTCCAGAAGGCCGGCGTGCATGTTGTCTACGGGATCGTCGGACTGAAGACACACTGCAAGGCGGCCCTGGTTGTCCGGCGCGAGCACGACGGGATCAAGCGGTATGTCCACCTCGGGACCGGGAATTACAACCCAATGACCGCGAGGCTCTACACCGATCTCAGTTTCTTCACCAGCCGGGCCGAGTTTGGCGAGGATGCCAGCGCGCTGTTCAACGTCCTGACCGGCTACTCGCAGGGGAACGAATGGAACCGGCTGATCATGGCGCCGAAGCACCTTGGCGCCCGGCTTCTGGTCCTGATCGAGCGAGAGCGGGCCCACGCCGAGCAGGGCCGTCCCGCCCGGATCATCGCCAAGGTCAACTCGCTGGTCGATCCGGAGATCATTGAGGCGCTCTATCGGGCGTCTCAGGCGGGCGTTCGGATCGACCTGATCGTCCGGGGGATTTGCTGCCTCCGCCCGGGACTGCCCGGAGTCTCGGACCGTATCCGCGTGATTAGCATCGTGGATAAATACCTCGAACATTCCCGGATCACCTACTTCCAGAACGGCGACGAGCCCGAGGTCTTCTGCGCCTCGGCCGACTGGATGCCCAGGAACTTCCGCCGCCGCGTCGAACTGATGTTCCCGATCGAGGCGCCGCCGTTGCGGCGGCGAGTGGTCGACGGAATCCTCGGCGTCCTGCTTGCCGACAACATCAAGGCGCGCGAGCTTCAAGCCGACGGGACCTATCGCCGCGTTTCCCCGCCTGGGCCCAATGAGCCGGCCATCCGCTCGCAGGTCGAGTTCCAGAACATGGCGATCGAGGCCTGCGAGACCAGTCCGATCGGCCACACCTCGGCCCCGCTGGGGACGGCGACGGTCGGGTGAGGTGAGATTTTCTGATTCCCGATGTCAGGTTTCAGAAGGAAATTAGCTCTTTCGGATTGAAGATTCCAGGTGACTGAAAATCCTGAGCATATCGGCGACCACGTGTCTTCGAGAGCGGTGGCGCCGGAGTTCGTCCGCGATCTGGAATCCGGGATCTGGAAGCGTTCACCTAGCGATCCCACCGCCATGACTCATGTTTACGACCTGGCCGTGCTGGGCGCCGGCGCCGCCGGGCTTTTGGCCGCGACTCGCGCCTCGGAATGCGGGGCGCGGGTCGTTTTGCTGGAGAAGAACCGACGCGCTGGGGTCAAGATCCTGATTTCCGGTGGGACGCGATGCAACGTCACCAATGCGCGCGGGCTTCGTCGGATCGAGACGGTCGGCGGGCCGATTGATTCGGCGTTCGACGCTGCGATGTGCCGGGGGGCGCGGGCGATTCAGCAGGCGTTCGGCGCGAACGGGGCGTTTCTTGGACCCTCGCTCCGGCGGCTCGATGTTGACGCGACCGTCCGTCTGTTCGAGGAGGCTGGCGTTCGGCTGAAGGTTGAGGCCAACGGCAAGATCTTTCCGGCCTCGGATCGAGCCGTCGACGTTCTGGAAGCGCTGGTGGGCCGGCTGGAGCGATTGGGTGCCGAGTTCCGGCCGCATTCGGCGGTGGTTGACATCGAGCCGACGTCGAATGGTTTTGTCGTCCGAACGGCCGGCGCATCGGTCGTGGCGCGTCGGGTGATCCTGACCGTCGGCGGTCTGTCTTACCCGGGTTGCGGGACCACCGGCGACGGATTCGAG
>DAHZZC010000172.1 GCA_027435495.1 Planctomycetales bacterium | reverse complement strand
TGCGTGGATCCTCGGCGTTGGGGCGGGCTTCGCGGCCCTTGGGCTTTCCGGATGTGGCGAGGAGGCCGATCATAGCGGGTCGGGGCCGGTCGGGTCGGGGCCAGCCTCGACAATCGTGATTGACGGGTCAAGCACGGTCGTTCGGATCAGCGAGGCGGCGCAGAAGGCGTACCGGGCCGAGGCGCCCGAGGTCACCATCACGGTGGACGAGCATGGGACCGGCGGGGGGTTCGCCCGGTATCTTCAGGATGAGGTCGATATCGTCGATGCCTCTCGCCTGGCGAAAAAGGACGAGGAGGCACAGGCCCGAGAGCAGGGGATTGAATGGACTCGCTTCGTGGTCGGTTACGACGGAATTACCCTGGTCGTGAATCCGAAGAACGACTTCGTCAAGGAACTGACGGCCGAGCAACTGAAGGCGCTCTGGGAGCCCGAGAGCAAGGTCAAGACCTGGAAGGATCTCGATCCGAGCTGGCCGGCGCGGTCGATCGTGCTCTACTCGCCCGATAACGACTCAGGAACGTTCGAGTTTTTTACCGAGGCCATTGTGGGCAAGGCGAAGAGCCAGCGCGACGACGTGCAACAAAACTCCTCGGATAACTCGCTCGTCCAGGGGGTCGCGGGCGACACCGACGGCCTCGGCTACTTCGGCTATGCCTACTACGCGGCCAACAAGGACAAGCTCCGCGCGGTCGGGGTCCGCAAGGCGAAGGACGCTCCGGCCGTCCTGCCGAGTCCTGAGACCATCAAGGACAAGACTTACGCGCCGCTCTCACGTCCACTCTACATTTACGTGAAGAACAAGTCCGCCAGGCGGCCGGCCGACTCGAAATTCCTCCGCTTCTACCTGGAAAAGATCGACCGGTTCGCCGAGGAGGGCGGCTACAATCCTCCGACCGCCGCGGACCGAGAGCAGAACGCCGAGGCCATCGCCCGGCTCCTCGGCGACGCGCCCAGGCCAGCCGCAAAGCCCAGTCCCGCCGAGGTCAGGCCCGCCACCGCCGAGGTGAAGTAGTAAAGGGTCCGATATGTCTTTCCCCGCCGACGCGACCCCGCGCACGTCTCCCGCCCTGGCCGAACGGGATCTCTGGGCCGGTCATTCCCGGGCGGCCATGATCTACGAGGCTGCCGTGACCATCGGGCTGATCCTCTCGGCCGTGATCACGATACTGACCACCATCGGGATCATCCTGGTCCTTGGTGTGCAGAGTTACGAATTCTTTACAACGGCGCACGTCGGACTCGGCGAATTCCTCTTCGGGACGGTCCTCCGACCTGACGCCGAGCCGCCCCGCTTCGGGATCGTTCCCTTGATCTGGGGAACGTTCCTGGTCGCCGCCGGTTCCTCCATGATCGCGCTGCCGATCGGTCTCTTCAGCGCGATCTTCCTGAGCGAATACGCTCCGCGCGGGGTACGAGCGGTTCTCAAGCCGGCCCTGGAGCTGCTCGCCGGCATCCCGACAATCGTCTACGGCTATGTCGCGCTTCTATTGGTCACGCCCGTACTCAAGCGGATCTTCGAGCCGATGGGCCTGGCCGTCAGTACCTACAACGCCCTCTCGGCCTGCATCGTGGTCGGGGTGATGATCATCCCGCTCGTCTCGTCGCTCAGCGAGGACGTCCTCTCATCGGTCCCGCGCGGCCTGCGCGAGGCCGCCTATGGACTGGGCGCGACGAAGTTCGAGGTCTCGACACGCGTGGTCCTGCCGGCGGGGCTCTCGGGTGTCTTCGCCTCGTTCATCCTGGCGATCAGCCGGGCGGTTGGTGAGACGATGGCCGTGGTCCTCGCCGCCGGCCAGCGCCCGCAATTGACCCTGAATCCCCTCACCTCGATCGAAACGATGACGACCTACATCGTCCAGATCATCCAGGGTGACGCCTCGTACGGCGAGCCGAAGTATCTCTCGCTCTTCGCGGTCGGACTGACGCTCTTCGCCATCACGCTGACGCTCAACATCCTCTCGGGATGGGTGCTGCGACGCTACCGGGAGGTCTATCAATGAGTTTGGCTCCCCGATCCGAGTTCCGACACGGGCGATGGCATCGCCGATGGCTCGGGCCGATCTTCGGGCTAGTCTGCTTCGCGGCGACCTGCTCGGGAGTGATCGTCCTGGCCATCCTGCTCGGGTCGATCGTGTCCGCCGCACTCTCGGGGCCTCCGGATCAGCCCTGGTACGCCTTCAGCGCCCAGGCCGCGGAACTTTGGGGGCTGATCCGTCGGTTGGCCCAGGCGACTCAGTCGAGTAGCGACCCGACGATCGCAGGGTTCCGGGTGGGAATCGTGGGAAGCCTCTGGCTGCTTGGACTCGTTGCGGTCGTCGGCATTCCGGTCGGCGTCGCCGCCGGGGTTTACCTCGAAGAATACGCCCGACCGGGACGCATCCGTTCCTTCATCCAGACGAACATCGCCAACCTGGCTGGCGTCCCCTCGATCGTTTACGGCATCCTCGGTCTGGCGCTCTTCGTCCGGGCCTTCGGCCTGAAGTCGATCGCGATGGGGCCGAGCCTGCTCGCTGGCGTGCTCACGCTCTCACTGCTGATCCTGCCGATCATCGTCCTGACCACCCAGGAGGCGCTCCGGGCGGTCCCGCAAT
>DAHZZC010000171.1 GCA_027435495.1 Planctomycetales bacterium | reverse complement strand
CTCCACGCGAGCAGCCCGCCGAGGAGCGCGGCGGTGATCGACCAGGGAAGGCAACGGAACATCGGGGATTTCTCCTGGAGGGAGATGTACGAAGCGGAATCGGAGAGCGTTGACCATCGTCGACAAGGCGAGGTGGTCGAGAGCCGTGGAGGCGAGAATCCGGCTGGCGAGTGTCGTTCGGTTTGGACGTCCGCCCAGATCGTTCTTGCCATCGTATTCCGAGGCCGATCCAGACGGCTAGAGGACCTGCGGCCATCCCTCGGCGAAAGGAGCCGCTCACTGCCGGTCGCTTATCTCGGGGCACGGGATCGATTACAATCATCGGACGGGAATCCGGGGGTCCATCGGGAGCCCCGATGCCGAGGCGTCCATTCGGGCGTCCCGGCTCTGGGCTGGTGACCGATTCCACCTGGACCCGGGCAAGGTTTCCCTGCGGCGGGTGTTCGCTCGCGAGGTTTTTCCTCCCCTGTTGAGAGGTACAGCGGCCGAAGTGGACGAACGCCGGGCAAGAATCCACGACGATCTTCGCGATGTGATTGACGGCGAACTCCTCTTTGAGCCGCTCGACAGGGCCCCGTACGCGCACGATGCCAGCCTCTACGAGATTGATCCCCTCGGCGTGATTGTCCCCCGGACCGAGCAGGACGTCGCGACGGCCGTTCGATACGCCGCCGACAACAGGATCGCGATTCACGCCAGGGGCGCGGGGAGCGATCCAGGTGGGGGCTCCCTCGGACCCGGCCTCATTCTCGACTTCAGCCGGCACCTCCGCCGGATCCTCGCGATCGAGCCCGAGCATGTGGTCGTCGAAGCGGGCGCCGTTCCCGATGAGATCAATCGGCAACTGGCGAACATCGGCCGGCGGCTGGAGCCGATCCCACGCGATCCGGACATCATGACGATCGGCGGCATGGTCGCCGTTGATGCCGCGGGCGGGCGTTCCCTTCGTTATGGGTCGACGGGGCAGCAGGTCGACCGTCTCCGCGTGGTTCTTGCCGGCGGCGAGACGGTGGAACTCGGCTACGAGCCCTGGCCGACCTCGGAGGCCGAGCCGGAGGGGCTGGTCGACCGGATCGTCCGAAAGCTTCATGTACTGCACCGGAGCGCCAGGAAACGGCTGGCCCGCGCCCGATCGGCCGCACCAAGGGACCGCGCTGGATACGCCCTCGACCGCGCCGCGGACGAGTCGGGCATCCACCTCGCCCGCCTGGTCGCGGGATCGGAAGGGACGCTGGCGCTGGTGACCCAGGCGGTCCTGCGAACGGTCCCGATCCCTGGGGCGCAGGCGGCCCTGCTCCTCCCGTTTCACCGACTGATTCAGGCGTCGGCGTTCGTCCCCAAGCTTCTCGACGCGGTCGGGGTCGCCAGTTCCTGCGACCTGCTCGATCGCCGGTCGCTCCGGCTAGCCCGCGACGCCGACCGGCTCTTCCGCGACGCCGTTGGCGAGGCGGCCGAGGCGCTCTTGCTGGTCGAGTGCGAGGAGTTAAACGCCTCGCTGGTCGCCGATCGGATCGCCTCGGCGATCGCTCGGGCGGATCGGACGGGATGGCTGGCCGGTCCTCCTTCGACCTTCACCCGCCGCCTCGATTGCGATCGCCTGCTCGGCTGGCGCCGGCCTGTCGAGGCCCGGCTGATGCGGCTCCGCGGCCCGGCCCGGCCCGTGAGTCTCTTCGACGACGTCGCGGTTCCGCCCTCTCGTCTGGCTCAGGTTCTCAAGCGGCTCCAGCGCCTTTTTCAGTCAATGGACCTGACCTGGACGCTCGAAGCCCATGCGGGCGAGGGCCGGCTCCGCATCCGCCCCTTCCTCGACCTCTCCTGCCCGGAGGATCGCGATCGGATCGAGCCGCTCGCCGCCGCGGTTTACGAGGTGATTCTCAAGGCCGGCGGGACCATCTCCGGCTCCCAGGCCGTCGGACTGCTCCGGACCCAGTTTCTCCGCCGACAGTTTGGCGAGCTGATCCAGGTCTTCCGCGAGATCAAGGACACCTTCGACCCGATCGGCCTGCTGAATCCAGGCAAGGTCATCGGCGAGGATCCCCACCAGATCACCAGCGACCTCCGGCCGATCCTCTCTGTGCCCGAGGAGATCGAAACGGAGAGCAGTTCGACCCTGATTCCCGCCCTGGTGCCGGCCGACGATCCCGATCCGTCCCACCTTTCGAACGAGGCCGCGACTCCGGTCGGACCGATCGATGCGGGCCATCCGCCCTCGTTTGCGATCGAGCCGGCCCTGATCTGGCCGGGCCCCGGGATGCTGTTAACGACCTCCGCCTGCCACGGATGCGGCGTCTGCCGATCGACCGAGCCGACCCTCCGGATGTGCCCAAGCTTCCGATCCTCGCGCATGGAAGGGGCCTCGCCTCGGGCACAGGCCAACCTGATCCGACAGGTCGCCACCGGCTCGATCGACCCGAAACTCTGGGGCACGGAAGAATTCCGGGACCACGCCGATCTTTGCATCCACTGCAAGCTCTGTCGCCCCGAATGCCCCTCGGGCGTCGATGTCTCCTCGCTGATGGTTGAGGCCAAGGCGGCCTATGTCGAACGTCACGGCCTCCCGCCGCGCGACTGGATCTTCTCCCGGCTGGAGGTCTGGGCACGGCTCGCCAGCCGGCTCCCCATTCTGACCAACTTCCTCCTGACCCGCCGATGGACCCGGGGCTGGCTGGAGCGGCTGCTCGGCGTCTCTCGGCACCGGGTCCTCCCACTCGCCCGGCGGTCCCCGTTCACCCGACGCGCCGCCCGACTGGGACTCGACCGACCCCGTCCCCAGCAATCCGGTCCTCGGGTCGTCTACTTCGTGGACCTCTTCGCGAACTACTACGACCACGATCTCGCCGAGGCCACCGTTTCGATCCTCCGGCACGCCGGAGTCAACGTTTACGTTCCTTCCCGCCAGCGAAGTTCGGGGATGGCCTCCCTCGTCGTCGGCGACATCGACCACGCCCGCGAGCAGGCGACCGTGAACCTTCGCATCCTCGCCAACGCGGTTCGTGATGGGTACACCGTCGTTTGCTCCGAGCCGACCGCTGCGCTCATGCTCCGCGAGGACTATGCCCGATTGACCGAGGACCTCGACGCCGAGCTGGTCGCTGCCCACACGATGGAACTGGGTCAATACCTGCTGGGCCTTGCCGAACGCGGTCAGCTCCCGCCCGTTGAGGAGCCGCTACGCGGCCGGGTCGGCTATCACCAGCCCTGTCACCTCCGAGCGCTCGGCGTCGGGACTCCGGGACTCGACCTGCTCCGCGGCATCCCCGAGCTGGAGGTCGAGTTCATCGATCGGGGCTGCTCCGGAATGGGCGGGACCTACGGCCTCGCTCGCGACCGCTTCCGATCCTCGCTCCGGGCCGGACGTGGCCTGATCCGTCGAATCCGCGACGACGACATCGACCTGGGCGCCACCGAGTGCGCCGCCTGTCGCATCCAGATGGAGCAGGGGACCACCAAGCGGACCTTGCACCCCGTCAAGCTTTTGAACCTCTCGTACGGCCTCGATCCGCACCTCCGGCAGCACCTTCGCGACCCGAAGCCGCGGCACGTCATGTCGTGAGCCCGTCCGGGAGTCGGCGCCCAACACCAACGGCCCGATCGGCGGAACGGCGAGTGGCGGGGCGTCGGTCTTGACGGTCCTCACGCATCCGGCTATTGTCCGCCCCGATTGTCCTGTCCGCCGCATGTCTTTTCAAAGTGCCCGCCCAATCGGAGGTGGTGACGACCCGGAACCCCAGGGCCGTCGATCCAGGGGCGACAACCCGTTCGGGAACATCGGACGGCCGTGAATGCAGGTGAAGGGGCGACGATCGGAGCAGGTGGGCCGATCGCCCGCGATTCATCAGAACGCGGGCGATGATCGATGGCGATTCGGCCAGGGAGGGCCGTCCGCCCATATACGTCAGGTCGTTCGTTGGGAGGAATCGTGCGAGGGGACGACCAACCCAGTCGCTACCCGCCTCGCGGCGTGTGGTTCGGGCTCTTTCTTTCCGCGCTCCTGCTACCCGCCGCGATGGCGACGGCGCAGGATCCAACGGGGACCAATCCCGGTGCGCCCGCTGATCCTCTGCGACTGGCCGCCGATCGGATCACCCGATGGAGCGACCCGGAAGCGCGCTACCTCTTCCTCACCGGGAGCGCCTCCGCGTTCCAGGGGACCGAGGGCCTTCGCGCCACGCAGATCCTCTGCCGGATCGTCGACATCAACGGGGCCGAGGGAACCACCCACGAGGTCCAGGTCTACGCCGAGGGGAACGTCCGGCCGACCTCGTCCTCGGACGAGCCGCAGCCTGCCGGCCGGTTCCGATTCCGAACCCCGGAAATCGCGATGACCGCGTATGCCGGGAGCGGCGGATATCGCTCGCTCCCCTCACCACCGCGCGGATTCGCGATGCTCGATCGCTCGGGCCTCGGCAGAACCCAAACGGCCCCGCCCCAATCCCGGCAGGCCCGGACATCGGTCGCGATGCAGGACGGTCCCGATCCAACGCCGCCACCACCTACCATCGTCCCGGCCGCGAGCAGGCCACGTTCGTCCGTTCCACGGAGCGCGCGCCCCAAACTCGACCCGATGGTCATCACCGCCCAGGCGACCACAAACGGACCGCCAACACCCGAGGACGATCCGCCACCCATCGGTCCCAACGGAGAGGAAACCGTTCCAGAGCTCATGCCCTCGGGACGGGTTCGTCCGCCATCGAGTGCCGAGCCGCCCGCCAACGCGCCGGGCGTCGACCTCCCCCCAATCGAGGAACAGGCCCCCGGCGTCGACGTCCCCGCGCTGCCGTCCGACGAGACCGCTTCGCCGCCCTCCATCGAACCGCTCCCCGAAGGCCGTCAAAAGCCGAACGATCCGAACGCGGCCCCCGGCCCGGCGACCGAGCCGGAAATCCTGCTCCCGATCGCTCCGGGCAGCCAGCGTGTGACCTACATCGAGCCCCGCGGCGGCCAGGAGATGGACATCAAGGCCCTCCCGACCGCTCCCGACGGCACCCAGGTCGTCATCTACCGGAACGGTGTCCGCATCCACTCCGTCGTCCCCGGCTCGGGCGGCGAAATCGACATGGAGGCCGACCAGGCCATCATCTGGCGCGGTCCTTCGCCCCAGGACAGCCAGCCCCAGACCGGTCCCAACGGCGAGATCATCGAGGACGGCAAAAAACCCTTCGAGGTCTATCTCGAAGGGAACGTCATCGTCCGTCAGGACCAGCGCAAATATGCCGGACGCGCCGACCAGCGCACCATCCGTGCCCCTCGGGTCTACTTCAACCTCCTGACCGATCGCGCCGTCGCCGTCGACGCCGAGATCGACCTCTGGGCCCAGGGCCTGGTCGCCCCCTTCAAGATCAAGTCACCGCGGATCGAGCAGTTCCACGAACTGATCAAGCAACCCGACGGAACTCTGAAGGCCGATCCAACTCCCAAGATCCGAATCGACAAGGCCAACCTGACCGGCAGCCTATTCCCCGATCCCGGCTACCATATCTTCATCAACTCCCTCGAGTTGAGCCAGTACGCCAACCCGTCGACCGACCCGATCACCGGAAAACACCTCTACAACCCCGGCGATCCGAATCCACCCCAGGACCTCCGGTGGAGGATGGACGCCCGGCAAAACTTCTACTACATGGGCGGAATCCCCGCGTTCTTCTGGCCCCGCGTCGCCGCCGATGTCGACGAGGAACAGCGCGCCTTCCGCCAGTTCTTCTTCCGGACCAACAACTACTTCGGCCAGCAGTTGCTCACCGACTGGAACGGCTTCCGCTTCATCGGCGTCAAGAAACCCGACTGGATCGACGTCTGGAACATCGACGTCGATTACCTCAGCGCCCGGACCAAGACCTTCCCCGCGCTCGGGTCGGAGATCGGTTGGTTCGGCAACGACCTGATCAAGGACCTCCGCGACCCGTACCACAAGACCCGCAAAGCGTCGAACATCACCAACTCCTACTACGGCTACTTCACCATCTGGGGCCTCCAGGACTACGGAACCGACGTCCTC
>DAHZZC010000170.1 GCA_027435495.1 Planctomycetales bacterium | reverse complement strand
GAACCAGTCCCACTCCTGCCCCTTGCTCAGGACGATTTCCATGAAGGCCATCGAGAGCACGATCAACCCGAGCCCAATGAAGTCGAACCGCAGAGGCTTGCTTCGGAGGTTAGCTCGCTGCTCCTTCAGATAATCGGGGTCATGAAGCAGGGCATAATTAATGGCGAGCGCCAGCAGGCCAGGCGGGATGTTGATGAAGAAGATCCATTCCCACGAGTAATTATCGGCGATGTAGCCGCCGAGGGTCGGACCCAGCACCGGCGCGACCAGGGCTGAGATCCCAAAGAACGCCTGGGCGGCGCCCTGTTTCTCGGGCGGGAACGTATCCACGAGCACGGCCTGAGTGACCGGCTGCAAACCGCCGCCGCCGAGTCCTTGCAAAATCCGGAAGACGATCAGCTCGGGGAGCGATTGCGCGAGTCCGCACGCCGCCGAGGCCGCGGTGAAGATCGCGAGCGAGGCCAGGTAGTAATTGCGACGGCCGAAGTACGACGAGAGCCAGCCGGAGAGGAGCAGGACCGAGGCATTCGCCGCGAGGTAGCTGGTGATGATCCATTCGCTGTCGCTCTCGGCCGCGGAGAGTCCGCCGGCGATGTAGCGCAGGGCGACGTTCGCGATGCTCGTATCGAGCACCTCCATGAACGTTGCGATCGTTACGGCGCCCGCGATGAACCAGGGGTTCACCGGGCGGGTTCCTGGATTCGTTCGGTGCTCGCGCATCAATCCAGTTACTCAAAAGCCGCCGGTTCGGGGTGACTGCGTATTATAGTCGCCGGTCCAGTGCAGAGCGGTTTCCTTCTCACCCTGGTCGGATGAACGGGGACTGGCTCCCGTCGTCCTCGACCGGTGCCGGTCCCGATTCTCTCGACCATTTTGCCTTCGCACGCCCGACCAGCACCGGATCACCCACGAAATGGGGACAGGCACCTGCGCTGCGCTCCGGAGCCAGTCCCCGTTTCCCGGTCGGTCCGAGAGGGAAACGGCGCCGGCGGCGGGCGGTCGAGCAAGAGCCGAATCCGCCGAGAGACAGCAAGCGCCGTGCCGGCGTCGATGAAGGTTCCGCCGAAGGGCAGGCCGCCGAGGAGCCATCGCGATCACCCCCCGGCTCAGGGCGGAGATCCTTCGCCCTGCGATTGTCCGAGGTTGGGGTGGGCGTCAAGGGCGCTGCATTTCGAAGAGGTCGGTACTTCGGCAGTAGTAGTCGCCGCCGAGGCGGGCGATGGTCCGGAGCTTGCGAGGGTCGACACGGCCGGAGGGGTCCAGCACCGCCTCGTCGATGTGGATCAAAATGACCTCGCCGATGACGAGATTCGCGGAGCCCGGACCGTCGCCGACCGGGACGACCTGGCGGACCCGGCATTCGAGGTGCACCGGTGAGGCCGCGACGCGGGGCGGGCGGACCTTTGTCGACGGCGAGAGGGCCAGGCCGGCGAGGTCGGCCTCGCTCTCGCCCCGGGGG
This sequence comes from Planctomycetales bacterium, assembly GCA_027435495.1. Taxonomy (GTDB): domain Bacteria; phylum Planctomycetota; class Planctomycetia; order Isosphaerales; family Isosphaeraceae; genus JAKAUH01. The sequence goes on along the minus strand of DAHZZC010000170.1, from coordinate 7,823 downwards.
AGTTCCTTCGAGGTTGCGTTCAATGGAGCGGCGAGGTCCTCGACCGCGGCGTTGAGGACGAATTCGGGGACCTCGGCGAGGTTGAGTAGAGTGTCCTTCTTCGAGCCGTCGCGGCGGTTCGTCGGGCTGAAGACGACCACCGGCGGGTTGGCGCCGAAGGTGTTGAAGAAGCTGAACGGCGCCAGGTTGATTCGGCCGTTGGCGTCGACCGTCGAGACCCAGGCGATCGGGCGCGGGCTCACGACCCCGATCAAAGCCTGGTAGACCGAGAGGATGTCCGATATCGCCACATCGATGATCATGCGGGGAATCCCTCCGTTTTCGGAAGGATTATAGGCCAGGACGTCGGGCGGAGTCGAATCCCCGGGCGCTGGGGTTACCTGGTCCAGATGCCCAGGACCGACTTGCCGAGCGAGTGAGCCAGGATCGGATCGATCCATCGCGAGAACGGGACGAAGAAGCGGTCCCACACCGCGATTTGTGCCGGGTTCGGCATGGCGCTCTTCAGCACGAGGCGATTGCCGAGCGAGGCGAGCATGCCGACCGAGTCGAGGTAATCGAGGCGGACGATCCGGAGGCCCGGCGGGGCGGCGGCGCGGAGGGTTTCGCGGGTGTATCGGCGATAGTGGCCGATCGCCCTGTCGAATGGCGTGAACAACCACTGATGCGCGGGTGAGAGAACGATGAGGTGACCGCGCGGGGCGAGCCGGTCGGCGGCCTGTTTCATCTCGTCGGCGTCGTCGGCAATGTGCTCGAGGACGTCCATGTAGAGGATCGTGTCGAAGCGGTCGGTCGCGTCGAGGTCGGCGACGGTCCCGATCTTCATCCGGCAGCAGTCGGGTAGCTCGCCCTCGGTAATTGCGGCGCGGATGCGGTCGGCCAGCGCGGGGTCGGGCTCGAGGCAGGTCCACCGGTCGGCCCGGCCGTCGCAGAGGACGCGGGTTGTTCCGCCGTGGCCGGCGCCGACTTCCAGGACGTTCCGGCCGAGGTAGGGCGCGACGCGACTCCGGACGTACGACTTCCATCGGGTCGCGGCGGCGAAGAGGTCGAGTTCGGTTCCGACGTAGGTATACGGCATCGGTGGGGCTTCCCTGGGTTTCCGTTCACCTGGATTTTGACCGACCGAGGATGGGGGCGGTTTTGGGGTGGGGGCTCGATTCGGTTGGGTCGCCGGGTCCTGAATCGTGTGGACCGAACCGACGAAGTACGCGTAATCCCGGCGCGGGAGGAACGGCGAGCCGTGCCTGGAGCCGAGGATCATGAAGCTGAACGCGAAGGCCGCCATCACCGCCTGACCCAGCAAGATCAAGAGGAGTCCGACGGCGGAGGTGGCCCAGCCGGGGATGGCCCAGTCGGTCGCGACGCGGATCACGGTTGTGGTGACGATCCCGAAGGTGGTCGCCATTGCCAGGACGGCCGAGAGGACCAGGAGCCGGACGCCGACAATGTCACTGTAGACCGAGATGGCGCTGAGGCCGTGAGTGACCAGCGAGACGAAGTTCATCGAGGATCGGCCGCAGAGCCGGGTCCCGCGGCTGGTTGGTATCGAGGTGTGCGGCTGTCTCGATCGGATCACCCCGGCGGCGTAGTGGTTCCAGAGCTCGGTGACGACGACGAGGCTGACGAGCCGCCGTCGCGGGATCGCGCTGAAGTTGCCCACACGGACCTTCTGGCCGGTCAAAAGCAGGTGCATGAGTCGGTAGAGAGCGTAAAAGATGCGGAAGGCGGTGGATTCGGATCGTCGCGTGCGCTCGGCGAAGACGACGCGGTTGGCGCCGGTTCGGTTGAGTTCGTCGAGCAGGCGGGGGACGTCGGCGGGGTTGTCCTCGCCGTCGCCGTCCATCACGACGACGGCCCGGGCAGGGAGGCAGTCCTCGATGTAGGCGAGGCCGACGGTGATCGCCCGCTGGTGGCCGAGGTTGCGGCGGAGACGCAGGACGTCGACCCGGCGGAGAGTTTCGGAACGCCAGGGGATAAGGTCGTCGCTGGGCTCGACGGTTGAGCCGTCGTCGACGATCAGGACCTCGGCGTCGAGTCCTCGGGAGGCGAGAGCGTCGTCGAGGCGGGGGAGCAGGAGGGCGAGCGATTCCCAGTCGTTGAAGACCGGGATGAGGACGATGACCGGTCCGTTGCTGAGATCGGCGGCGAGAGAGCCGTCACGGCGAGACTCGCGCGCCGTCCATCCGCCGGGATCGAGGTGCGGCGGCCTTCGATCCGCGGGAGTCACCGTCCGCGGGGCGGTCCGTCGACGATCCATGTCGCTCGCCTTTCCGGTGGATGGTTCAAGGAGGCTTCGGGAGGTCGGATCTCAGCGGGAGGCAGCCACGCGCCGGGGCTCGCGATCGGCGGAGTTCCAGGCCGTTCGTGGGGTTGGGTTCTGGGTGGCGTCACCGCGTCGCCAGAGTCGATAGGGATGCAGGTCGGGCAGCATCTCATCGGCGGGGACGAAGCCGAGGCCGCGGAGGTCGCGTTCCACGAGGTGGTCCCACCAGCATTCGCGGATATCCACGACGTAATCGGCCCGGTTGATCTCGGCGACGACGGTCCCCGGGAGTGACTCGGGGAGTCGGCCGCCGCTGGGGTGGGCGTCCAGCTCGGCGAAGAGGGATCGTCCGGCGTACGACCGGGCAAAGAGAGGGACGGTGGGATCCTCGGGGCAGATGACGTTGCCGGGGACCTTCGCCAGGGCCTCGACCGCCCGATGGTATCGCGGCTCCCAGCCAGGAAGCGGGTTGATCAGCGGGGCTCGGACGTAGGGAAAAGAGGCGAGGAGCATCAGGATCGCGGAGACGATTCCCGCGATTGCCAGGAGCCTCGTCGATCTCAGTCCGCGCTCCAGCCGGGCCATTGAGGCTGGCAGCCGGAGCGCTATGAAGGCGATCATCGCCAGAAGGGCCGGCAGCAGGCTATTGGCGACCCCGCCGACCTTCGCATATGCCGCCAGGCTTGACGGGAAGGCGATTGCCAGGGTTGCGAGGACCCAGATCATGCGCGGATCGCGGCTGGACTCGACGCGGGAGCGGATCGCCAGGAGCCAGTCGGTCGCCAGCGCCAGGGCGAGGGCGCAGGGGAGGGCCAGCAATCGAGCGGCGCCTGGCAGTCGGTGCCATTCGATCCGGTACGAGCCTGGGATCACGATCATGTAGTGGTAGACGGCTGGGAAGGCGAGCTTCAGGAAGAAGAGAACGCCTGCCATGGCGGCCATTGGGACGAGGGCAAGTGCGACCTCGGCGCGGGTGGGCCGACGTCCTCGGAGAACGATCACGACCGCGGGGACTGCGGCGAATGCGGCGGCGGTTTGCTTGAGGAAGAAGCCGACGAGCAGGCAGGCGGTTCCCACCACGATGGGGGTGATCCGGGTCCGGTCGAAACCCCGGGCCAGCATGGCGATGGCGGCGGCCGTCAGGAAGAGCGCGGGCATGTCGGGCCGGTTCTCGACGAAATACTGCATCGTCACGTGGTTCAGCCCGAGCAACGCGGCCCAGACGAGAAACAGGATGAGCGGCTCGCGACGAGCCCGGGTCGAGACGGCGATGAGGGTAATGGTCGCCAGGGCCCCGATCAGGGTGACGACCCGTCCGGTTCGGTTATTGGGTCCGACCCATCGAAAGAGCTCGCCCTGAATCCAGGGCATCAGGGCGCCGTAGAAGTGGGTGGCGTGGCCCTCGGGCCCTAGCTCGTAGACCGGCAGGCCGTGAAGGCTCCGCCAGGCTTCCATGACCTCGGTGGCCTCCCAGGGGCTGCGCGGTGAGGTTGCCTGGATCTGCCGCGTGATGTTGGCGGCGTTGATGGCGCAGATCAGGCAAGCGGCGGCAAGGAGTGGCGTCCGCAAAGCCCGACGACCGGGCTGGTCCGTCCGGCGTCCTTCCGGAGGGTTTGTCTCCATGGCATCATCCTTGAGAAATCCGGGTGCGGTCGCGAAGGGGCCGGATGTCCTGCGCCGGCCCGGCCCAGCGGTGATGCCCGCACCCTTCGTGGGGCGGGCGATCGGGCGTCGGTTCGCGATGGATCGGGCCTTTGGTTCGGTTGCGGTGGATCCCTCGGGGTCGGTCCACAGTGGTCCGCTCGGTTGGGCGTTTTGTACCGGATTCGAGGGATCCTCGCAAGGGGAGTCGGTAGGCCCTTTGGCCCCGGCCGGAGAGGTGGGCGGCCGGGGTCGGGTCTTGAGGCTCAGGGCTGGTGGTTGAGGGGGAAGGCGGAGAGCTGGCCGGTTCGGCTGAAGGCGAAGGCGGTGGCGCCGTCGCCGGAGATGAGGAACGGTGCGGCTTCCATTTCTCGGCTGGGAGGCGACTGCGATCGAACCCGGTTGGCGGAGACGTGAGGCCGGCCGGTACGGGAGTCGAACTCGATCGGAGCCGAGACCATCCGGTACGTTCGGGACCGCGGCCGGCGTTCCTCGAAGACGATGCGGCTGGAACCGTCGGGTGCGTGGACGACTTCGGGGAACCGCTGGTCGAAACGGGCGGCTTCGGGGTCGTCGGAATCGGTCGTCGTGAGTGGGCCGGCGGCGACGATCGATCGGGCGTCGTCACTTAGTTCGAGCCACCAGAGCCGGGCGGGGGCGTAGACCCGGACACCCTTCTGCGTTTCCAGGGTGACCAGTGAGACCAGGAGCCATCGACGGAGACTCGGTTCGGACGGCCAGAGGGGATCGAGGAGAATTGGCTCGCGGTCGCCCGGCGTCTGGGTCCGCCATTCGATGGGGTCGGAGGGTTCGGTGCGTCCGGAGGCGTAGATGCGTCGGGCCGAGGTCTCGTTGGCGGTCGCGTCGTCGGGGGGAGCGAGGCGGCATCGGTAAAGCAGGCCGTCGCCGGCGGAGAAGACGATCGTCCGGGTCTGGCCGGGGACCCAGCAGGGTCGGCCGTTTGCCAGCAATTCGGCCGGGACCCGGTAGAGGACCTCTCCATCAGTCGGACGGAAGACGGCCCAGCCGCCGAATTCATCGCGGCCTGGGTCGACCCATCGCCAGACGGCCTCGAGCTCGCCGTTGGGACCGAGCCAGGGAGAGAGGCTCAGGTTGAACCAGTGTTCGCCCGGTGGGACGACAATCGGGGTCTGTTGTCCACTGGTTCGGTCAATTATCACGAAGTCGTGAGGGTAGGGCCAGGTGGTCGGCATGGCCTGCAGGGTCAGGGGCCCGGCGGCGGCCGAGGGGGCATTGCGGACGTCGGGCCCATTGGGGAGGTGCGTTCCGGAGGCGCCGAGGCCGATCGCCAGGACGGTCCAGACGATCACCAGGACACTGATCCAACGAACCAGGCTCATCAGGCTCATCGTTCCGATCCTCGATCTCTTTGGGGCGCAGTTCTCGGGTCGTTTCGAACGCCGCGCGTACGATGAGCGGCGAGGAGACGTTTGAGTCAGGCGGCCCGGATGGGGGGCGTCGAGACGATCCGGAGGGCTGCGAGCCCCTGGATCGACTCGGGTTTTGGGTCCGGCGATCCCGCCTGCGGGCTGCGGGAATCGCGCGGGGGCGACAGCCAGATTTCGGCTGCTGGGCGGCCTACAGCCCGGGGAGTGGGCCATCGGCTCAGAGGAGGGTGAAAACGTTACGAGCCGGTCGAGCACATGGCCCGTCCGCTCGCACCACGGAAGTCGTGAGTCCTCCTCTGCATTTTCCGGGCCGAAGGCGCTGAGACAAACGTCGGTTCTGCCGAGGATCGGGCAACCTGCCCCTTAAGAGAAGGATAGGATACGATTTAAGAGTAGCCGGCTGCTGGTCCTCACATGGATTCAACCGCGCCCGGACGATTGGGTATCGGCGGTGGTCGTGCAATGGTTCTGGCTGCGGTTGCCTGGAAGAGTGGCAGAGGTCCTGGTCGGCGAGAGGCGGTGGGGTCGGGATTCGGGGAGTCGGGGTTCTCGGGACCAGTGCTCGCGGGGGGCGCGCTTGAATCGCGCACCGGGCTCGCCCTACAATGGTCGTATTCCCCAGGCTGTTTTTCGAAGGTCGTCCGCGCAGGGCCGAGTGGTCCTCTCGCGATCGCCGATGCCGCGTCCGGGATGTTCCCGGGCGTGTTCGAGCCATCCTTGCCCCCAGAGAGGTCGAGATTCCGAATGTCCACGGCCGGCGACCGGATCACCCAGCTTCTCGACGAATTCCGACACTCTCGCGACGTCATGGTCGCCGAACTGAGCAAGGTCATCATCGGCCAGCGCGACGTGATCGAGCTGATTCTGGCCTCGATCTTCACCCGGGGCCACGTGCTCCTGGTGGGCGTTCCCGGGCTTGCCAAGACACTCCTGGTCAGTTCGATTGCCCGGATCCTTGATGTCAGCTTCAAGCGGATTCAGTTCACGCCTGACCTGATGCCCTCGGACATCACCGGGACGAACGTACTGGAAGAGCCGGAGTCGGGCCGGCGATCGTTCCGGTTCGTCGCCGGGCCGATCTTTGCCAACATTCTGCTGGCCGACGAGATCAACCGGACCCCGCCCAAAACGCAGGCGGCACTGCTTCAGGCGATGCAGGAGCGTGAGGTGACTGTCGGGCAGGAGACGCTCCACCTGCCTGAGCCCTTTTTTGTGATCGCGACGCAGAACCCGATCGAGCAGGAAGGGACGTACCCGCTTCCCGAAGCTCAGCTCGACCGGTTCATGTTCGATATCCGGGTGGGCTACCCGACGCTCGACGAGGAGAAGAAGATCCTCCTGGCGACCACGAAGGGCGATTCCCCTGAGCTGAAGAAGGTTTTATCGGGCAAGGCGATCGTGAACCTTCAGAAGCTGGTGACCTCGGTTCCGGTTTCGGAGTACACGGTGGACTACGTGACCCGGCTGGTCCGCGCGACCCGGCCGTCAGACGACCTGGCGCCCCAGTTCGTCAAGGAGCTGGTGGATTACGGCGCCGGTCCTCGGGCTGGCCAGAACCTGATCCTCGCCGGCAAGGCGATGGCGGCGATGGACGGTCGGTTCAGCGTCTCGCTCGACGACATCCGCAAGGTGGCCGTCCCGGTGCTGAGGCACCGGCTCAGCACCAATTTCCAGGCGCAGGCCGAGGGTCAGACGACCGAGAGCCTGATCAAGCGGTTGGTCAGCGAGGTCAAGGAGCCCGAGCCGCCGAAGTACGATCGGCCGGGCCGAGGCGGCTGATTCGGCCCGCTTCCCGACCCTGGCAAGGACCCATCCCCATGGCGACCGTCCCGAAGACCGTGCTCCGGCTCGGCCCCGTCGACGACGGGCGGACCCTCTCGGCCGAAGCGTTCGCCGTCGCCGACTACGCCGAGCCCTGGAAGTATGAGCGCGAGAGCGGAAGGTTGATCGTCATGCCGCCCGATGGCCCGGGTCACGATCGAGGTTCGGAGCCGTTCCGGGATTACCTGGGAGCCTATCGGCTGTCCCATCCCGATCGCGTCGAGGAAGTCGTCTCCGAGGCGTGGGTCCGGCTCGACGACGGGACCGACCGGATCGGGGATATCGGCATCTGCCTTGTGGGGCGAAGATCGGCGATCAAGCGGCCGGAGCGAGTGCCGGAGCTGATGTACGAGATCGTCAGCCCCGATCGCGAATCGCGCGAGCGCGACTACGTGAAGAAGCGGAAGGAATACCGGGCGCTCGGCGTCCTGGAATACGTCATCATCGACCGGATGTGGCATCGGGCGACCGTTCGCACAGCAGGTCCGAGCGGCTCTCGGAAGCGGGTCCTTCGTCCGGACGATGTCTACGAGACGCCGCTCCTGCCCGGGTTGGCGATCCCCTTGCGTGAGATCCTCTGATCGGGGCGCGGGCGGTCGGAAATCTTCCTCATCGATAAAGGCTCGGACCGATCATGGCCGTTACCGTCGAGAGCTACCTGAAGCCCGAGGTCATCCGCCAGGTGGCCC
>DAHZZC010000169.1 GCA_027435495.1 Planctomycetales bacterium | reverse complement strand
GATCGCCGGCGAGGTCGGCCGGGTCGATGATGTCCTCACATCGGATCTCGTAGCGAAAGCCCGGGCCGATCCGACGCGCCACGCCAACAATCACCGGCGCCTGGTGCTCGATCGCGAGCAGTGCGATCGCCTTGTGGGTCGAGGCCGGCCGGCCGAAAAAGTCCACGTAGAGCCCGCGTTGGCCAGCGTCCTGATCGGCGAGGAAGGAGAGCACCTTGCCCGATCGAAGGGTGTCCTCCATTTGTTCGAAGCCGCCCGACTTGGGCACGAGCAACTGGCCGGTCCGCTCGCGGAACGACCTCAAATAGCGGTCGAGGTAGGGGTTATCGAGCGTCCGGGCGATCGAGACGGTGGGAAAGCCGAAGAGGCCGAAGACGTATCCGGCGAGTTCCCAGTTCCCGTAATGGCCCGAGAGGAAAATCATCGGCCGGCCGCCGGTGAGCATCTGATCGAGGATTGGCTCGTGGCCGACCAGCTCGATGTAGTCTCGGTAATTGGAGAGGTCGATCCAACGCGCGGTGTGAAGGATCTCCATCAGCATGCAGCAAAAATGCCGATACACCTCGCGGATGATCGTCTCACGCTCCTGGGGGGTATATCGGTCGCCGAATGCCTTCTCGAGGTTCTCGACGCCGACCAGCCGATGGCGGGTGTCGGCCCGATAGAGAATCCACGAGAGGAGCCCGGCGAGCGCGTACGCCTGTCGGATCGTCATCAACTGGGCAAGCTGGACGATCGAGCGGACGGCCAGGTAGATGAGGTAGTCCAGCCAGGGCCGGCGGATCTTGTTGCGTGGCATGCGGTTCGCTCCGTCGAGACCGGGTTCCGGGGCCGGCTCGGGCACCGGCCGGCTCGACGGAGAGCGTACCGCGAAACGCCGCGGAAGGCGAGTCCGGCCCGTCGGTTGGGCCAGGGTCAGGCTTCGAGTGGGACGTTCCAGTAAGCGTCGCTGAGGAACCGCGACCAGCTCGCGATCCGGATGCCGGTGGCGTCGTAAAGCGGCTTCCATGAAGGCCGCGTCGGCGCCCGCCGCAGTTTCATGCCGGCCTGGTCGGGCGTCCGGTTCGCCTTCGAGGCGTTGCACGGGACGCACGCCAGAACGCAATTCTCCCAGGTGGTTTGGCCCCCCTGCGAGCGGGGGACGACGTGGTCGATGGTGAGCTCCTCGGTGCCGGGCTGGCAGCCGCAGTACTGGCACGTCGAGTGGTCGCGCTTGAAGAGGTTACGCCGGCTGAAGGTGACAGTCTGGTGCCGCGCCCGGTCGTGGCGGGTGAGCGCCAGGACCTCCGGAACGCGGAGCCGGAACCGGACCGTTCGGATGAAGGGCTCGCCCTCCCTGGGGGCAAGCTTCGACCAGTCCGACCAGTCATAGAGCCGGAAATCATCCGGGTCGATGACGCAGGCGGCCTGGTTCCAGACCATGACAAGCGCACGCGCCACGGGCGCCACGTGCACCGGCTGCCAGTGCCGGTTCAGGACGAGAGTCGGTCGTTGCAGCACAGAGGCAGGCATGAGTTGCAACCCCTCGGCTCCATCGGGTGGTGGATTCCCGTCGCGCGCTCCCAGGACGGGGCGCCTCTCCGAGCTAGATGGCTATTCATCTTAACCCACCGAAAGCCCCCACTGCCAGGCACTTCCCGGCTTGCTAGAGTAAGAACCAGACACCCGGCACCGGCGGAAAGGTCGCGCCGGATCGCCGTTTCATGGTTCCTTCACGAACGGAAATCAGCGATGCGGGCGGAAATCCTATCGATCGGCAGCGAGCTGGTGAGCGGGCAGAACCTCGACACGAACAGCCGATGGCTGAGCCAGCAACTGGGGATGCTGGGGGTCCCGGTGGCCTATCACACGACACTCGGTGACGAGATGGACGACCACCTCGAAGCCTTCCGGACGGCGGTTGGGCGGGCGGGTCTGGTTCTGATGACCGGCGGCCTCGGGCCGACCCAGGACGACCTGACCCGAGAGGCCCTGGCCCTCTGCGCCGGAGTCCCGCTGGTGGAAGATGCCGCCTCGCTCGCGGCGATCGCCGCAATCTTCGAGCGCCGCAATCGTCCGATGGCCGACCGCAACCGGGTCCAGGCGATGTTCCCGGTAGGTGCCGAGCCGCTGCCGAACCCGATCGGGACGGCGCCCGGGATCTGGATGAAGATCGGCGGGGCCTGGGTCGCGGCGATGCCGGGGGTGCCCTCGGAGATGCGCCGGATGTTCGACGACGAGGTCGTCCCCAGGCTGAGAGAGCTCGGCCTGGGGGGACAGCACATCGTCCACCGGAAGATCAACCTCTTCGGCCGAGGGGAATCCGACATCGAGCGCGACGCGATGGACCTGACCGCACGCGGCCGGGTGCCGGAAGTCGGGATCACGGCGAGCGAGGCGACGATCAGCTTCCGGATCTCCGGGAGCGGCGAGACCGAGGATGAAGCGATCCGCCAGACCGAGCCGACCGCCGCGACCATCTACGAGCGATTCGGTCCGATGATCGTCGGCGAGGGGACGGCCGACGTCGCCGATGGCCTCTTCGCCGAGCTCGCCCGGACCGGCGCCACGATCGCGACGGCCGAGTCCTGCACCGGGGGGCTGATCGCCCGGATGATCACGGCGATCTCCGGGGTAAGCCCGTATTACCTCGGCGGGGCGGTGACCTACTCAAACGCCTCGAAGACGACGATGCTGGGCGTCCCGGCCGAGCGGATCGAGGCGCACGGGGCCGTGAGCCCGGAGGTTGCCGCGGCGATGGCCGAGGGGATTCGCAACCGCCTGGGTGCGACGATCGGGATCAGCACCACCGGGATCGCCGGACCGACCGGTGGAACGCCCGAGAAGCCGGTCGGGCTGGTGTATATCGGACTCGCCACCGCCAACGGAGCCGAGACCCGACGCCTTGATCTCGGCATCGAGCGCCCGCGCGACTTCATCCAGGTTTTCTCGGCCAAGTCGGCGCTGAACTGGGCGCGGCTGGTACTGCGAGAAACGTGAGGAGGCTGACGTCTGGTTCCGATGGCGACCGGTAATCACGACGCTTCGAGTCCTGAGCCTCAGTGTTCGTCCCGGCGAACGACTCGATCGCCCTGGATCTCCCAACCGTGCCAGACCTCGGCCGAGACGGGATGATGGCGACGGAGCCAGTGCGTCGCCTTGTCTAACTGTTGGTCCCGGTCGTCGCCCTTCGCCCGCTTCGCGGCGTCGAGCATCGTCGCCAGTTCGCCGACGGGCGGCGGGCGGCGGGTCGATTCCTCCAGCGCCGCCGCGAGCGCCGGGTCGGGGCCGCCGCGCGGGAGGACCGTCATGGCGTAGGTCGCCCAGAGGTCGATCATCGGGTCGGGATGGTGTCGGAGTTCTTCGAGCGCCGGGCGAGGAATCGCGTAATGACGACCAGCGCCGTAGGCGAGTTGTCGCGTGAGCAGCAGGCGGAGCCAGTCGGGCCAGTCCTCGCTTCGCGCGACCGTGAACGCATACGCCCGGGGATCGTGCGCCACCAGATCGGTCGTGATCGACTCGGCCAGCAGATAACGCGCCATCGAGGGCAGGTCCTTGCGAAGCGCCAGGCCGAGCCGTGCCTCGTCGCTGAACCGGGGATTGCCGGCGAGCCGGAACGCCGCGTCGACTCGATCGGGGTCGTCGCGCCTTGGGTCGCTCAGCGTGTAGACGTCGGACCAGATCTCGCGGTTGGCCCACAATCCGTGGACGAACCAGCCGATCAGGCCGATCAGCACGAGGAGCCCGCCGATCCCCAGGTAGAAGAGCGAGCCGTATTTCTCCCGCTGACCGAGAGGCACCGCCGGAGCGGGGATTTCATTCGGGTGGAGGATCGGGAGCGCGGGGAATCCACGCCCCTCGCCGTTGCCGGCCGACTGGCCTCGAATCTCGCCGAAGACGTCCAACGCCCGGTCCTCTCCGTCGCTAGTTTCAGTAGCTGTTGATCAATTGAAGCTCAGGGTTCGCGACCCGACGCGCCAGGCTATAGGCGTGATAGTGCATCGCCATGTGGAAGAGGTAGCCGAGGACGAAGCCGGGGCGTCGGTTGACCTTCAGGACACCCAAGAGGCGACGGCGGTACTCACGGCGAAGCTCGGGCTCGGGGACGCGAGACATCAGCCGGGCGAACAGGCCGATCGACTGCACCAGGAACTTCAGCTCGACCGGATACTGCTTCGGCCAGGTCAGCCAGTACCTGTGCTTCTTGATCCCGTAGTCGAAACCCTTCTCGCAGAAGAGGGCGTCGGTTCGATCAAAGTACGCAAGGGGCTCGTAGATCGTGTTCAGGACGCGGATGTAGCCCTCGCGCAGCTCCTCGCGGGTCATCCCCAGCGGAATGACATTGGTGCCGTACTCGCTCACGTCCGCGGTGTCGAGCCGGCCCTCGGAGGCGAGCCGGGCGTGGAGCGGCGTCTTGGGGATCGCGGCCAGCATCCCACTCATCGAGAACGCAATCCGGGCTTCCTGGACGAACCGGACCTGGCGATCGAACGTCCCCTCGTCGTCGTTGTCGAAGCCCATGATCATCCCGCACCAGACCTCCATGCCCGCATCCTGAATACGTCGGACCTTCTCCAGGAGGGTCCCTCCAGCGCGGACATTTTGAAACTTCTTCGCCTCGCGGAGCGATTCCTCGTCGGGACTTTCGATCCCGACGAACGTGGCGAAGAAGTTGGCGCGAACCATCAACTCCATGAGCTCGGGGTCGTCGGCCAGGTCGATCGACGCCTCAGTGAACATCGAGAGCGGGTAATTATGCTTCTCCTGCCAGGCAATCACCTCGCGGAGGACCGGCTTGATCGCCTTCTTGTTGCCGATCAGGTTGTCATCGACGATGAAGACCAGCGGCATTCCCGCGCGGTGGATGGCGTCCAGCTCGGCGATCACCTGCTCGGCGGTCTTGAGCCTCGGACGGCGGCCGAAGGTGACGATGATGTCGCAAAATTCACACTGGAACGGGCACCCGCGCGAGAATTGGAGGCTGCCGAAGGCGTAGTGCTTCATCTTGAGCAGGTCGAACCGCGGCGTGGGAACCCGGGTCATGTCGGACTTCTCAGCCTGCTCGTAGCGATTGGCATGCTCGCCCCGCCCCCATTCCTCGAGAAACCGCGGCCAGGTCTCCTCGGCCTCGCCGACGAAGATCACGTCGAGCAAATCGCCGAAGTAATCCTCCTCGACCGTGACCCAGGGCCCACCGGCGACGGTGAAGCAGCCGAATTGCTTCAATTCCTCGAGAATCTCGCGCATCCGGAACCGCTGGACGCTCATCCCGGTCATGCCGACGATGTCGGCGCGTCGACAGCGTTCCCAGTCGATGGGCTCGACGTTCTCGTCGATGAGCGTGATCGTATGTCGCCCGGGGGTCAGGGCGGCCAGCAGCGGCAGGCAGGCGACGGGCAAGTTCGCCCGCTTGCCGACAAACGGCAGCGCCTGCTCCATTCCCCAGAACGAGACCTCGAACCGCGGATTGATCAGGACGATGTCAGCCATCGAAGCGCAAGACCTCCGTATGGCCCTCGGGACGGCCGGATCCCGGGCCTGGGCATCACGGCCGCGTGGACGGGCCCGCCATGCCCGGCACGATCCCACCGCTCGGCAAAAGAAAATGTTAGCGTAAAAGCGGACGGGCTCCTAGCGATCTATCCCCCTCGGGTGGCCAGGATGCCGTTCGGGGAACGTTTCCACTCGTCCGCCGGAAGAATTCGGATTGGTCGAACGGCCCGGAGCGGCTAAACTGTTCTTGCGAGGCTCCAGAAATCCCGATTTCGCCGAGATGAGCGTGCCCGACGCCAGCGAACCCCTGCCCACGCCCCTGCCCCCCGGCCTGAAGTGGGGCCCCGACGGACTGATCCCCGCCATCGTCCAGGACTCCGAGTCCGGCGACGTGCTGATGATGGCCTGGATGGACGAATCCTCCCTGCGCGCCACGATCGAGACCGGCCAGACGCATTTTTACTCGCGATCGCGGAAGTCTCACTGGCACAAGGGCGGAACATCCGGGCACGTCCAGCACGTCGAATCGATCTGGGTCGATTGCGACGCCGACGTGATCCTGATCAAGGCCCGCCAGGTCGGCGGGGCCTGCCACGAGGGCTATCGATCGTGCTTCTTCCGGCGGCTGGAGGCCGGCGGTTCTACACTGGAAGTGGCCGCCCGGCCCGTTTTCGACGCCGGCACGGTCTACTCCCAGGGCGCGACGACCAGCGAGGAGACCGCCTCGCAATGAGGTCGGTCCGATGACCAACGGGCCTCGAAAGCCCACGACGGAATCATTAAACTCTCTCGGATCGGGGCATCCCATCAACGTACGATCGACGATTCGCCTTGAAGAGCGGTGAGGATGTCCAGCAACCCAACGCGGACGCGAGAGCGGAATCCTCTCGCTCTGCTGTTCGACAACCCCCGGCAGAAGTGGTCGCAACGGGATTCCTGACCTCGGCTCAATCGATCAAGCACTCGACCTGTCGAATCGACCGAAAAACTCCCAGAGAAACCGAAGGACGTGACAGATGCGCAAGCCACGATTGATGACCCCCGGCCCCGCGATGGTCCCCGAAGACGTTCTGCTGGAACTCGCCCGGCCTGTGATCCATCACCGGTCGGCCGAGGCCAAGGACGTGATTGTCGAGGTCGCCGCCGGGCTCAAGGAGGTCTTCCGGACCGAGAACGACGTGATGATCCTCACGGCTTCCGGCACCGGCGCGATGGAGGCCGCCGCCGTCAACACCGTGCCGCCGGGCGGCAAGGCCATGGTCCTTAACGCCGGACACTTCGCCGCGCGGTGGTCAAGCATCTGCAAGGCGTTCGGAATCAACGTCGTCTCGGTCGACTTCGAGTGGGGCCAGCCGGTCGATCCCGATCGCGTCGCCGCCGCCCTCAAGGAGCACCCGGATACCGTCGCCGTCTTCGGAACGCTCAGCGAGACCTCGACCGGTACCGGCCACCCCGTTGAAGCGATCGGCAAGGTCGTCGCCGGGACCGACGCCATCTTCGTCGTCGACGGGATCTCAGGCATCGGTGCGATGGAGTGCCGGACCGACGATTGGGGGATCGATGTCCTTTGCGCCGGCTCACAAAAGGCGCTCATGCTGCCGCCGGGCCTGGCGTTCGTCTCCGTCAGCCCGAAGGCCTGGAAGAAGATCGACGCCTTCGACTCGCATAGCTATTACTTCAGCCTGAAGTCGGCGCGGTCGAAGATGAAGGAATTCGACACGCCGTACACCCCGGCGCACACCTTGATCCTCGCTCTGCGGACGGCCCTCCGGCGGATCAAGGACGAGGGTCTGGAGAACGTCTGGAAGCGGCACCAGCGGATGAGCGAGGCCTGCCAGGCCGGCATTCAGGCCCTCGGCCTGGAACTCTTCAGCAGCCGCCCGGCCGAGGGACTCACCGCGTTCCGCGTTCCCAACGGTCTCAAGGACGCCCAGATCCGGAACAAGCTCACCGAGCAGTTCGGGATCACGACCGTCGGCGGCCAGGCCAAGCTCAAGGGGCATATCGTCCGGATCGGCCACATGGGCTACACCGACGAGCTCGATGTGATCAGCACCCTGGCCGCCCTCGAAATGACCCTCGCCGAACTGGGCCTGGACGTCGAGCCCGGCCGCGCTGTCACCGCCGCTCAGCAGGTCCTGATGGGCCAGCTCGCCGGCGCCCGGGCCTGACCTCGGGACCTCGCGGGGCGAGTGGGAACTTCCCGGACGGCCGGGAATCCCTCACGCCCCGCGACAGGCCATCCCCTATTTTTTCACGGATCCCATCGCATCTTTTTCCGGAGTCCCTGATCGTGGCGCATCGGGTGTTGGTGACGGACAAGCTGGCCGAGGAAGGGCTCGCGCGGCTGAAGGCGGAGCCCGGTATCGAGGTGGTGGTCGACACCAAGCTGGCGAAGGACGTGCCGGCCCTGCGGAAGGCCCTGGGCGAGGCCGACGGGATCGTGATCCGGTCGGGGACGACCCTCACGGCCGAGGTCCTCGAAGGACAGTCGCGGCTCAAGGCGATCGTCCGGGCGGGCGTCGGTGTCGACAACATCGATGTCCCGGCCGCAACCCGGCGCGGGATCGTGGTGATGAACACCCCAGGCGGCAACACCGTCTCGACCGCCGAGCATGCGATGGACCTGATGCTCTCGCTCGCCCGAAACGTCGCCCCGGCCAACGACAGCCTCAAGGCCGGGAAGTGGGACCGGAACAAGTTCACCGGCACGCAGCTCGAAGGCAAAACCCTCGGCATCATCGGCCTCGGACGGGTCGGCCTGACGGTCGCCGCCCGGGCGCAGGCCTTTGGCATGTCAGTCGTCGGCCATGATCCGTTCCTCTCGGCCGATCGGGCGCAGGAGCTGGGGATCGAGAACCTTCAGCATCTCGACGACCTCTGGCCGCGCTGCGATTTCATCACCCTGCACACGCCGATGACCGCCGAGACCCGCAACATCATCGACGCCGCCGCGATCGAGAAGATGAAGACCGGTGTCCGGATCATCAACTGCGCCCGGGGCGGCCTGATCGACGAGCCGGCCTTGCTGGAAGCCCTCAACGCGGGTAAGGTCGCCGGTGCGGCGATCGACGTCTTCGAGCCCGAGCCGCCGCCGGCCGACCACCCGCTGGTGAAGCACCCGTCGGTCCTGGTCACTCCGCACCTCGGCGCCTCGACCGAGGAGGCGCAGGTGAACGTCGCGATCGAGGCCGCCCGGCTCCTCGCCGACTTCTTCGGCCGAGGGCAGATCCAGTTCTCGGTGAACATGCCCAAGCTCGACCGCGCCGAGCTCGAAGACCTGGGACTCTATCTGAACCTGGCCTGGCGGCTGGGAATGCTCCACGCCCAGATGGCCCGCGGGACGCTCAAGAGCGCCTTGCTGACCTACCGGGGCGAGATCGCCCAGAAGAACACGAAGCTCGTGACAGCCGCCTTCGCCGCAGGGCTGATGGAAGCCGCCCTCGACGAGCAGGTCAACCTCGTCAACGCCGCCTCAATGGCCCGCGACCGCGGAATCTCCATTGAGGAACGCGCCGCCGAGGCCCCCGGCGACTTCGGGACGCTGATCCAGGCCGAGGTCACCACCGACCGCAAGACCTACCTGGCCTCGGGCACCCTCTTCGGCAAGCAGTTCCTCCGGCTGGTCGGGCTGGGCTCGTACCATCTCGACGCCCACCCCGACGGCATCCTGATGGTCTTCACCCATCACGACCGCCCCGGCCTGATTGGCTTCCTGGGCAAGACCCTCGGCGATCACGGCGTGAACATCGCCCAGATGAACGTCGGCCGCGAAACGCCGGGTGGCGAGGCCATCGGCGTCGTCAACCTCGACAGCGCACCCTCTGCCGCCGCGCTCGAGGCCATCGAAAAACACCCCGATGTCCTCAGCGTCAGCATCATCAAACTGCCCGCCCAGGGTGCGATGCCGGGCTGGCTCTCTTGAAGCGGTAATCAGTGGCCAGTGGTCAGTGGTCAGTGGCCAGTGGCCAGTGGCCAGTGGCCACTGACCCATGAAGATGAAACACTGACGATCCGATCATGTTTCTCGATTTCGACCTGCCCGACGACCTGATCGCCCAAAGCCCGGCCGAGCCGAGGGATCGGTCTCGACTGATGGTCCTCGATCGGGCGCGGGGGACGATCGAGCATCGCGTCTTCGCCGACCTGCCCGTCCTGCTCGACCCGCGTGACGTTCTGGCCCGGAACGATACGCGGGTCGTTCCCGCCCGGCTGCTCGGGCACCGCGAAGCCACCGGCGGGCGCTGGGAGGGTCTCTTCCTTCGCGAGTTGCCCGACGGTGCCTGGGAGATCCTCTCTCGGACCCGCGGTCGACCCGCAATCGGCGAGCGGGTACTCGTAAGCAACGGCCTCCCATTGACACTGGAATCCCGAGGGGAATCGGGATCCTGGATCGTCCGGCCGGTCGAGGAGGCGGGAAAAACCGGCGCCCTGGCTCTGCTGGAACTCCACGGTCAGACCCCGCTGCCCCCTTATATCCGCGGTGGTCGCGAGGGAGAGGGAGACCGGTCGTCCTACCAGACGATCTACGCCCGACGCCCTGGCTCCGCCGCGGCTCCGACGGCCGGGCTCCACTTCACGCCCCGTCTCCTCGATCGGCTCGCCGACCGCGGAATCGCCTTCGTGGACCTGACGCTCCACGTCGGGCCAGGTACATTCCGGCCGATCACCGCCGATCGGATCGAGGACCACGTGATGCATTCCGAGTGGGCCGAGCTCTCCGCGGAGGCCGTCGATCGGCTCCGCGAACGTCGGGCAAGCGACGGCCGGATCGTCGCCGTCGGCACGACCTCGGCCCGGACTCTGGAATCCGCCGCGACCTCGGGCACCTTGCAACCATTTGCCGGCGAGACCCGGTTATTCATCCGCCCCGGCCACGTCTTCCGCGGCCTCGACGCCCTCATCACCAACTTCCACCTGCCCCGGAGCAGCCTGCTCGTCCTGGTCGCCGCGCTCGCGGGCGAGGAACTCGTCCGCGAGGCTTACGCCGAGGCCATCCGACTCCGCTATCGCTTCTACAGCTACGGCGACGCAATGCTGATCCTTTGATATTGTCTCGACTTCCGATTGGTGGCGATCCCGGGCGGAATCCCCCCTCGGGCGTGAGGGGAATCTGCCCGATCCTCGATCGAGCCGCGAAATCCGCCGCTCGCTCCGGGACATTTCCGCAACCCGGCAAAAGCCTGTTGAAATGCCGAACTCTTCAGAGCTTGCGTCGATGTCTCGCCCCGTCGAGGTCCGCGATCTCGCCCGCGAGCGTCGGGCGCTGGTATCGGCGATGCGATAGAAGGTCGGCGGGCTGAGGGTTGTCGTGGTCCATGCGGAACCGCCACCCTCCTCATGTCCGGGGCATCGAGGCGCGGCCCTCACCCCGATGCCAGGAGTCTCGAAGCATGAAAGACAGGAACATCGCCAGAACATGTCGTCGCCTGGCCTCGCTTGCGGCAGTCCCGATCGCGATGGCCTGGGCGTCGCCGGAAGTCGGCGCCCAGCCGCCTCGCCGAGGTGAGGCGACCACAGCCGAGGGAGTTGTCGAAAGGATGACCACGGCACCGAGGGGCGAGATTGACGGTGCGGTCCTCGACGACGGGACGACCCTCCACTGGCCGCCCCACCTCGCCGATCGTTTCGCCGCCGCCGCCTCGCGAGGCGACCGTGTTCGCGCCTCGGGCTGGATGGAAACCGGACCCAGGGGCGACACCCACTTTGAGGTCCAGAACCTCACCAACCTCCGGACCGAGGTCACGGCCGAGAACGACGGACCACCCCCGCCGCGTCCCGGCGCCCGTGAACCGCGTCGCGGTCGGGGCCCGGAGCCCGATCGCCGAATCCGGGATCTCGAGGCACAGATCGATCGCCTGAAGGCCGAACTCGATCGGCTCCGTCGCGATCGTTGAGAGGGATCTCGTGCGGATGGCCGCGCCTGGCCCCGGCGCGGCCGTCCCTGCTTCTGGAGGGAAGGTCGCTGGGTAAGCGAATCAATCCTATATCCAGAGGTCCTCGTAGACCGAATATCCGCCCGGCTTCATGCCGAGAGCCTGATACGTCCGATGGGCCGCGGCGTTCGCGTCCTCGACGTAGAGCCGCAGGCCGATAACCTCATGGAGGGATCGGGCCTCGCGGCGAACCTCCTGATAGAGCGCCCGAAAGACGCCCCGACGCCGATGGTCGGCGGCCACATAAACACTCTGGAACCACCAGATCCACCCGTTCCGCCAGTCGCTCCACTCTCGACTGACCGCGGCCTGTCCGGCGGGACCAGGCGCGCCATCCACCGCGGCGATCCAGTAGCGAAGGCGGTCCGGATCGCGAACGGCCAGCTCGACACCCGACCGCAGAGTCTCGGGGTCGAGCCGCTTCGACTCGGTTTCGAGCGCCAGCAAGCGATTGAACTCGACGATCGCCGGGATATCGGCGACGGTGGCACGGCGGATGGTGATCGTGGGGTCAGACTTCAAATGCGGTCGCTCCGTCGCATGCGGGCGCGCCGGCTCGCCTCCTGGAGGATCCGCTGCTCATCGTCGGAGAGACTC
>DAHZZC010000168.1 GCA_027435495.1 Planctomycetales bacterium | reverse complement strand
GCGGCGGCGTCGGTGCCGATCCTGATCCACCTGCTGAACCGGCGGAAGTTCCGCGAGGTCCGTTGGGCGGCGATGCGGTTCCTGCTGGCTGCGGTCCGCAAAAACCAGCGACGAATCCGGGTAGAGCAATGGCTGCTTTTGGCGGTTCGCACGTTGATCATCCTGCTGGTCGTGATGGCGATGGCGCGGCCGTTCCTCGAGTCGATGGGGATGGTCCTCGTCGGGCGCCGAGTACATCGCGTGCTCGTGCTGGACGCCTCACTCAGCATGGGTTACATGACAGATGGTGCAAGCCGCTTTGACCAGGCCAAGGCGCTTGCCGGGGAGATGATCAAGAGCTCGCGGCCGGGCGATTCTGTGAGCGTCCTGCTGATGGGGAAACCGCCTCGGGTCGTGATCCGAACACCGTCGCACGATCTCAAGGCGGTTGCGAAGGAGGTCGCCGACCTGTCGATCACCCACGGTGGGACGGACCTGACCGCGACCTTCGAGGCTGTGGACCGGGTGCTCGAGTCCTCAGCGATTCACCAGAAGGAGGTCGTCTTCCTGACCGATCTGCAGGCCGCAAGCTGGAAGCCTCCCGAGGCAGCCGCCGACGGTCTGAAACGGGCGATCGCGAAGGTGATGGCGCGTCAGCCGAATACGATTGTCATCGATCTGGGCGAGCCCGGCGGCGAGAACCGGGCGGTCGCTGACCTGAAGCTTGATGCTCCGGTCGTCACGGTCGGATCGGCGGTACAACTCCGCGGCATCGTACACAACTACGGAGGGAAGACGGCTCAGGGGGTCCGTCCGCGATTGATCGTCGATGGACGGATCGGGCCGGCCGCACCGCCGGCGGACATCCCGCCCGGTGATGACCTGCCGGTCGCCTTTCCACAGGAATTCTCCTCACCAGGCGATCACGTCGTCCAGCTCGCTCTCGATGACGACGCGCTCCCACTGGATGACCGTCGATGGCTGGTTGTTCCGGTGCGCGAGTCGCTGAATGTGCTTCTCGTCGACGGCCAGTTCAAGCCGGAAGCGTACCAGGCAGAGACCGATTACCTCGCGCAGGCGCTGGCCCCGTCCGAGGTCTCGCCGGGCCATCCAAACCCGATCAAGGTTGAGGTCGTCTCTGAGTCGCAACTCTCCCGGCGCGACCTTTCGCCCTACGATGCCGTTGTTCTTTGCAACGTTGGGCTATTTGGTCAGACGGAAGTCGCGGCGCTGGAAGGTTACCTGGAGCAGGGCGGAGGCGTGGTGATCTTCGGCGGCGACCAGGTCGACGCCGAGAACTACAACCGATGGCTCTACCAGGACGGCAAAGGGCTGTTGCCGGCCGAAGTCGGGGCGAGTGTCGGCGATGCCGCAAAGAAGGAGGGAGCCATCCGGTTCAACCCTCTCGGCTACCGGCATCCCCTGATCGCCGACTACCAGGGTGCCGGTGGGCCGGTGACAGCCGGGCTGACCCAGGCACTGACGTGGCAGTATCTCAAGCTGAAGCTGCCCCCGAAGTCGTCGGCCCAGGTGGCACTGGCGTTTGAAACCGGCGATCCAGCGTTGATCGAGGCGTCCCGGAAACGGGGGACGGTGATTGTCGTGGCGACCTCGGCCGACACGGGGTGGACGACCTGGCCAATCCACAAAAGCTACGTGCCGATCATGCAGCAGGTCGTCCTGCGCGCGTCGGCGGGCCGGTTGCACGAACGGAATATCCGGGTTGGCCAGCCGTACGACCAGGCGTTTCCCGAGACGGCGCTGGCCGCGCCGACGACGGTGGTCACGCCGAAGGGGCAGGCGATCGCGGGCCGGCTCCGACCTTCGGGTGGGGTCAGCCAGTTCCACTTCGAGCAGACCGATCTCGCCGGACGGTATCAGGTCAAGATTGGAGCGCCGCTTGGCCAGGAATCGTCGTTCGCCGCGAACACCGAGCCGGCCGAGAGCGAGCTCGCTCGTCTCGATCAGGTTGCGCTTGGGGCCGCGATACCTGGCTGGAACTTCCTGTATTTGCATCCGTCCAACTGGAAGGAACTCTCGGGCGAGGCCGCCTCGGTCGGGCGTCGCGGCGAGTTACACCGGCCGATGCTGCTCGCCATGCTGGTGCTCCTGCTGCTGGAATCGTTCCTGGCGTGGAAGTTCGGTCACAACGAGCCGATGTGAACCACGGGGCCGAGCCCCAAATCGAACGCCTCTCCAGGGTGGGCGTTGCCTACCCTACAAGGGACCCCGAGCGTGACCGACTGGATCCTCAGAAAGCTGGCCGATCGACTGGGGGTTGCCCCGGCGAGCCCCGGAGAGGAGATCAATCCCTCGATCCGGTTCGAACAGCCGTGGTCGCAGACGATCCTCATCCTCACGATTGTTGGTTCGATCCTCTTCATCGGTTGGTTGTATCGACATGAGGGGAGGGCGTCGGCATTTTCGAAGATCGTACTGGCGACGCTCCGGATGGCAGTGGTGTTTCTGGCCATCTTCATGCTCTCGGAAGCGGTCCTATCTGTCGGACGGATGGGGCTACCCAACCTCACGATCCTGGTGGACGACTCAGCCAGTTCAGCGATCGCCGATCAATATGCCGATGCGACCGAGCGTGAGGCTCTCCGCAAGCTGGCCGGAGCGACGCCGGGCACCGACGCGAGCCCCGACCGGATCGCGATCGCCCGGGGGCTTTTGCTCCGCGACCAGGCGAGACTGCTTCGCGATCTGCGGGGCAAGTATCGGGTTCGGCTCTATCGCGTCTCGAACGCGGCGCAGCCACTCACCGAGGTTGACAAGCCGGGCGATATCGAGCCGGCCGAGGAGCGAATCCGAGCGGTCGAGGCCGCCGGGACCCAATCCCGGCTCGGCGACGGAGTTCGTCAGGTTCTCACCGAATTGCGAGGGGCACCGCCAGCCGCCATCGTCTTGCTTTCCGACGGCCAGACGACCGAGGGCGAATCGCTCGCGAAAGCCGCCGAACTGGCGGCCAGAAAGGGCGTCCCACTCTACACGGTCGGCCTGGGTAGCCCCGAGCCGGCCCGTGACGTCGAGCTCTCCGAGTTGTTGGTCGATGATGTGGTTTTCGTCGACGACGCGGTCCGATTCCAGGCCAAGCTCTCAGCGCGGGGGATGGCCGGTGAGAAGCTGGTCATCCGGCTCAAGGAGCGCGAGCCTGGTGCGCCGGATGGGAAGTCGCAGCGCGAGATCGAGACTCGCGAGATCGATGCGCCGAAGGACGGCCAGTCCGAGCGGATCGAGTTGATCCATCGCCCCCGCGAAACCGGCGAGAAAACCTACATCGTGGAAGTGGAGCCCCGGCCGCGCGAGCTTCAGGTCGAGAACAACCGGGTCGAGCGGATGGTTTCCGTTCGCAAGGAAAAGCTGAAGGTTCTGTTCGTGGATAGCGAGCCTCGGTACGAATTGCGATATCTGAAGAACTACCTCGAGCGCGATGAGTCGATCGATCTGAACGTG
>DAHZZC010000167.1 GCA_027435495.1 Planctomycetales bacterium | reverse complement strand
CTGGCCGGATGCGCTGGAGCTTCTGGCACGAGCGCGGTCGTCGGGCGGATGGCCGCCGGGCTGTGGCGAGGCGATCGATGCGATGGTGACGTCCGCGCTCCGGTTCTCCCGGCCGGATGGGCGGGTCGTGCTGAGCGGGGGTGAGGCGTGGGGCTGGTCGTCGTCGGGATGGCGAGACTGGTATCGAGGGACGGCGATTGGTCGGGTGCTCGGCTGGTGGTCGGGCAACAAGGGACGAAACGAGGGCGTGATCCCGCCTCCGCTGCCAACCTGGTCGGCCGATCGTCGGGCGCTGGCGATACTCCGGCCGAACTGGCTGCCGGAGGGCGACCTGCTCGCCGTGGATCACGTTGCGGCTGCGAGGGTCTGCCGGCTGGAACTGGTAGGCGGCGGTCGGACCTGGCTGGCGGGTAACTGGGAAGCCGGCGCGATCGGCGGGGCCGGTCCTTCGACCTCGACACGGCCAAGGCTTCTGCGTCGAATCCACACCTCTGCGGCCGATCTGGTGGAGTGGTCGCATCGCGACGGCCCGGCACGGGTGACCCGGTCGGTCCTGCTCCTGCGGGGACGTGCGATGGCGGTGATCGCGGTGATGGTGGACGGAGGTGGGGCTTCGATGAAGATCGAAACGCCAGCAGACCTTACAACCGCCCTGATCCGCGGTACCCGTGCCCTCGGACTGGCCTCCCGGCCGCGCCGGGGGTCCGCGCAGGCGATCCCGATGGCGCTCCCCTGCCGCGATTACGAGACCGACCGCGGGACCGTCCGCGGGCGCGAAGGCTCGATCGAGCTGACCGCAACAGCCGGAGGTCGGCGGAACTGGCTACCGCTCCTGGTCTCGTGGGACGCCGAACGGAATCGGAAGCCGCCCGAGTGGCGGATCCTGACGATCTCGGAAAAGTCGAAGCGGATCGGGGCGGATCGGGCGTTCGCCGTCCGGATGAGCTGGGGCCCCGAGGAGACGTTCGTGATCTACCGGAGCCTCGGCCCGCCCGCCCGACGCACCTTCCTCGGGCATCAGACCTCGGCGTCGTTCCTGTTTGCCGCGTTCAACCAGGACGGTGACCTCACGCCGATCCTCTCGGTCGATTGAGGCGGGCCGTTGTCCCGACGGGGATTCACGGTTTCGGCGTGTTCCGTCGCGAGGCGATCACGGCCATCGATCCAGCGATGTAAACCAGCGTGACAACCACCGTGAGGATCCCCGTATGCTGGTGGGCCACGCGGAGCTTGACCTGTCCCTGGGCCAGAAGCAGGCCCATCACGAGCTGCGAGACGAGCAGGACCGACGCCAGTGCGCCGGCAAGGAGCAGGAGCCGTTTCATTGTGGGCGGGGATCCTTCAGAATAGGTGTTCGGGTCAACGGTCGGGATCGTGGCATCGAGGTCGGGAAATCGATGAATGCGGGACGAATCCGGGAGAACTTGCGGCAGGTGGAGGACCGGATTGCCGAGGCGACTCGGCGATCGGGGCGAGCGGGAGGTTCGGTCCGCCTGGTCGCCGTGACCAAGCGACGGCCAAACGACCAGGTCCGGGCCCTTTACGAATCCGGGGCCCGCGCCCTCGGCGAGAATTACCCCCAGGAGCTCTGGGGGAAGGTCGAGTCGCTGGCCGATCTTGGTCCCCGGGTTCGCTGGCATCTGATTGGACACTTGCAGTCGAACAAGGTCAAGAAGACCTTGCCGATGGTCGCTATGATCCACGCGGTTGATTCGCTGAAGCTCCTCCGGATCCTCGACGAGGCCGCGCGGTCGATGGAAAATCCGCCCTCGGTCTGCCTCCAGGTGAACACCTCTGGCGAGGTGAACAAGCACGGCTGGGAAGGCGGCTCGATCCTCGATGATGCCGAGTCGATCGCCGCATGTCGATCGATCCCGATCGTTGGCCTGATGACCATGGCGGCGTTTGGGACCGACGGTGAGGGCGCCCGGCCCTCGTTCGTCGCTCTCCGAGGGGTGCGAGACCGCCTCCGCGAGCGGACCGGCCTGGCGCTCGACGAGCTCTCGATGGGGATGTCCGGTGACTTTGAGACCGCCATTGAGGAAGGCGCCACGCTCGTCCGGGTCGGGTCGGCTCTGTTCGAGGGGGCCGAATCATGAGCCGCTCCGAGGGGGCCGAAAGCCTGGACGCGCTGGCGATCGTCGCCCGCGAGGACGGTTCGATCGTGGCGGTCTCCGCGCAGCCTGGGGCGCGTCGTGAAGGTATTCTGGGCGTTCGCGCGGGGGCGATCCGCGTCGCCGTGAATGCTCCGCCCGAGAAGGGGAAGGCCAACGCGGCCATCCAGGCCGTTCTCGCCGAAGCCCTCGGGTGCAAGACCACGGCAATCGAACTGGTCTCGGGCGCCTCGGCCCGGCAGAAACGGTTCTTCGTCGATGGGCTCACGCCCGGCGAGCTGAAAAAGCGGCTCGCGGACTGGCTCGAGGACTCGAGCGAAGATTAAGGACTACATATTCCATATTTAAATCTATAATTGTATAACTATTAAACAATTACAAAAGCATTCATCATATTTCCCCTCAAACCGACCAAGAGTGACAATGAGCGACTATCCCGCCGAACTGACGATCGAGCCCTGGAGCGGCCCGCCGCCAGGGGCGAGCGTGCGCGTTCCCGGATCCAAGAGCCTGACCAACCGCGCGCTGATCGTCGCGGCGATGGCCGAAGGGCCGAGCGTCCTCACGGGTGCTCTCGACTCCGAGGACACCCGAGTGATGGTCGACTCGCTCCGCCGGCTCGGTCTCGACGTAGAGCACGATCCCGAGAACGCGAGGATCCGCGTCCCCGGTTGCGGCGGGAACATCCCGGCGCGCGAGGCGACGATGCAGATCGCCAACTCGGGGACAAGCTTGCGGTTCCTCACCGCGATGGTCGCCGCCGGACACGGGACCTACCGCCTCGACGGCACCCCCAGGATGCGGCAACGACCCGTCGCCGACCTGCTCGCGGCCCTCAACGGTCTCGGCGCCGACGCCCGATCCGACCTCGGCACGGGATGCCCGCCGGTCACGATTCAGGCGAGCGGCCTCGACGGCGGCTTCGCCTTCGTCAAGGGCGACGTCTCCAGCCAGTTCCTCAGCGGGCTGCTCATGGCCCTTCCGTATTCGAAGGACGTCACCACGGTCGAGGTTGAGGGCGTGCTCGTCTCGCAGCCTTATGTCTCAATGACAATGGCCGTGATGCAGGCGTTTGGCGTCACAATCGGCAACCGGAAGTTCCGTCGGTTCGACGTCTACCCAGCGCACTACAAGGGCCAGAATTACGCGATCGAGCCCGACGCCTCCGCGGCGAGCTACTTCTTTGCCGTCGCCGCCGTCACGGGAGGGACGATCACAGTCGAGGGCCTCGGCGAATCCAGCCTCCAGGGCGACCTGGCTTTCGTCGACATCCTCGAATACATGGGTTGTCAGGTCGTTCGCGAGACCGACCGGACCACGGTCACCGGCGGCCCGCTTCGTGCTGTCGATGTCGATATGAACGCGCTTTCGGATACCGTGATGACACTCGGCGTGGTCGCCCTCTTCGCCGATGGGATCACCCGGATCCGAAACGTCGGCCACATCCGCCACAAGGAGACCGACCGGATCGCCGCGCTCGCGACCGAGCTACGCAAGCTCGGCGCCGTCGTCGACGAGCATCCCGACGGCCTGGTCATCCACCCGCCGCCACTCGATCGACTTCAAGGTGCTGCCATCGCGACCTACGACGACCACCGGATGGCGATGTCTTTTGCAATCGCCGGCCTGCGCATCCCGGGCGTCACGATTCTCGACCCCGGCTGTGTCGCCAAGACCTATCCCGGCTTCTGGACAGACCTCGATAAGCTCCGATCGGCCACGGCGAGTAAAGGATTGTAAAGTCGGCGATGGCCGCTACATAGGGAAGGGTCTGGGGTTGATAATGGCGGTCCCGGGCCGGACTGCGTGTCACGCGGGGTCGACTTCCCTAGGTGGGAAGTCGC
>DAHZZC010000166.1 GCA_027435495.1 Planctomycetales bacterium | reverse complement strand
GACGGCGAAGCTCGAGCCGGGGAACAGCCTGCGGCTCAGCAGGTTGATGGTCTCGATGGCGCTGAACCAGGAATAGATCGGGGACAGTTGCGGGTGCTTGAGTTGGGCGGCGGCCGAGAGAAAGAGAGCATTGGGGCGGGTTACGCCCTCGATCACCCTGTTCTCCCCTTTGAGGTTGTCGCCAAAGTTGAAGCGATCCCCGTCCCGCTCGAACCAGGTCTGCTTCTTCCCGTTCGGCCAAGCATAAAGCCATTCTTCTAGAAAAATTTGATCGTTAAACCTGAATCCGTAGCGGTGGCGGGTGCCGTCGAGGGCGATCTCGGCTTCGAATGTCGTTGGTTTGTCCCGCTTCTCACCCCACGCAAACGGGTCCTGCGGGATCCCCTCATCGGGCGACCAATTTCTGAGAGAGAGGCTCACAGCTTCCTTCATGGATGCCAGGGCCGCGAGCACGTTGCTCTTCCCGCTCGCGTTGGCCCCGTAGAGGGCCGCGACGGGCAGGACTCGTTTCGCACAGCCGGGGATGTCCCTCGGCCTCGGGTCGTCAGGGCCCCCCGCCCGCCCCACCTCCATGGTGAGGACCTGCTCATCACGGATCGAGCGGTAGTTCTCGACTCGGAATTCGATGAGCATGACGGGTTCCTCCGCAGCAAGCCTAGCGTTCTCGCAGCGTGATTGCGCGGAAACTCCGCGCATTTGCCTCGGAAATCCGCTGGTATACCCGATTTTATCGCTTATGCGGGTGTCTTTACCATGGGCTGGCGGTTGACGCTGGACCGGCTTCACTGGCGGCGGCCAAGCTCAGGGCTCAAGGCAGAAGGTATCCGGCTGAGTCCCTTCCCTTCTGCTCAGTCATTAAGACCCTCTCGACGTGCTCCCGGTACAGGGGTCTTCTCCGTCCTCCACGTTCATGGATGGAGCTGGGGTTGCGGGCTGAAGCGGTAGCGCAACAAAAAACCCAGCCGACGAGGGCTGGGGCATGACTTTTCTGAACGCCGTGGAGCATCGGCGTTCCTCGTCGAGGCTACAAGAATTACAAGCCTTTGCTGTAACGCCATTTACAGCATGTGGCGATTTAAATGTAAGACGACGGGCCTGTAATTCTCTGAAAGGATTCTGCTCCGGAAGAGCTTCAGGATAAGGAATTTACGGCTTTGGAGTGGAGCATTTCTCTGATCGAAAGTGCTTGCCACTTCAATCGTTCGCGTTTTGGGCCTTATCCTAAAGCCTTTTTGGACAGTGGCGTGAAGCGAGGATGACGGGGCTCGAACCCGCAACCTCCGGCGTGACAGGCCGGTGCTCTAACCAATTGAGCTACATCCCCATTGCGGATGGTGCCATCCGTCTTGAGGTAGATCCATTATGCGAGTTGCGGGCCGCATGTCAAGGGTCGGGGTTGCCCGAGGGGTTCGAGGGTCGTTACGATTGCGAGGCCGACGCACGACGCGCGCGGATTCCGGTCCGGTCCGCAGGCGGCGGAAGGCCATGTCTCGCAACGGGAAGGGGAAACGACTCGTGCAGGTGACCAGGGCGGTAATCACGGCGGCGGGCCGAGGGGCGCGGCAGTATCCGGTCGCCGATACCGTTCAGAAGGCGATGCTCCCGCTCGTCGACCGCGACGGGATGACCAAGCCCGTCCTCCAGATCATCGCCGAGGAGGCCATCGAGAGCGGGATCGAGGAAATCTGCGTCGTCTGTGCCCCGGGCGACGAGGCCGTCTATCGCCAGCAGTTCCGTAACTACGCGGCGATGCTCCAGACCTCGAAGCAGTTTGAGTGGGCCGAGGAACAGGCGCATCGGTTCGTCGACCTCGAGCAGCGGCTCCGCTTCGCCGTGCAGGAGGAGCCCGAGGGATACGGCCACGCCGTCTGGTGCGCCCGGTCGTTCGCCGGCGATCAGCCCTGCCTGCTTTTGCTCAGCGATCACGTCTATGTTTCGTCTGAGGCCCGGCGGTGCGCCCGGCAGTTGATCGACCTGGCTGCTGCCGAGGGGTGCGCCGTCTCGGCCGTGCAGGCGACCCGAGAACACCTGATCCACCAGTATGGGACCGTCGCCGGCCGGCGGATGCCCGAGCATCCCGAGGTCTACGTCGTCGACGAGATCATCGAGAAGCCCAACCCGACGCTCGCCGAGCTCCGGTTGCAGGTCCCCGGCCTCCGCGCCGGGCATTTCCTCTGCTTCTTCGGGATGCACCTGCTCACGCCCGCCGTCTTCGAGCTGCTCGACGAGCTGGTGCGCGACGACGTCCGCGAGCTGGGCTCGATCCAGCTCACCACCGCGCTCAACCGACTGGCGGGACGCGAACGCTACCTGGCGCTCGAGACCCGAGGCTCGCGGTTCAACCTCGGCGTGAAATTTGGGATGGTCGAGGCGCAGATCGCCCTGGCCCTCGCCGGCTCCGACCGCGACCGCATCCTCGCGCTACTACTCGACTCGGTCGTCCGCGTCGAGCAGGGGCGGCCCCGTCCGGCCTGATCCCTCGCGCTGGACTCACCGGGAACCCTCGACCCGCTCAACGATCCCCGAACCGAGAAGGCCGACCGGACCATGTCGACCGCCGGACCGATCCTGATCGAGACCATCACGAATCCCGAGGCCGCTGTCCGCGACCGATCGGCCCGCGAGTTGATCGCCGGCCTCGGTCTCGCCGAGAAGCTCCGCGCCGCCGAGGATCTGGAGCGTTTCCGACGGACCCGCTCGAACCTCTACGAGCGCGTTCGTGCCTCCCTGTTTCTCCACGCGCTCCATCGCTTCGAGATCCAGGAGGCGCCCGAGGTCCGCGAGACCGGATGGATCCCGTTCGACGGCTTCACCGACCTGATGGAACGACGGTACGAGCAGGCGATTGCCTCGTTCCTCGGCTCGATGCGCCGCGACGGCCCCAACGGGACCATCTGTAGTGCCCTGGCGACCGCCTATCAGCACGTTGCCTTTCAGGACCTGGCCGACCAGGTCCGGCGGTCGGTCCGGAGCTGTCGGGGCAACCGGTGGATGTTCCGGGTTGGCGGCGTCGACGAGCATCCGCTCCGGATCCATCCGAAGCTCCTCGTCCGAGACACCGACGACGCG
>DAHZZC010000165.1 GCA_027435495.1 Planctomycetales bacterium | reverse complement strand
TGCCGATGTCGGCGAAACCCTGCGTGCCGATCGGAGTTGCCGAACCAGCGAACAGATTGCTGGTCGGGGAGGTCAGGATCGCGCTGGCCGCCAGCGCCAGGAAAAGTCTTCGATGCATCATTCGCTCCATGAGGTCGAGTTGTGATGTTCCGATTGCGTCGAACACGAATGGGAGAAGGGCAGCCAAGGGATTTCTCGAGCGACCGGCCCTTCTGGCGCATGCACTCGAGGGATGGGCCACTTGTCAGCGACCATGCGATCCAATAACAAATGGCTATATTTTGTTGTCTTGCAAGAAAATCGGATGCTGAGAGACATCCCCTGCATGGTCCTGTCACCACTCAGGGCTCTTCAGCTTTTTGACTTCGCTCGAATCATCCCTTCATTCGGCTCATCCAACGAGCAGAAATATCTATAGTCGGTCGCCGGGCCTGATGGAAAGCCTGTTGTGAAAAAACAACATGGGGCAGGTTCGGCTTCGATGCGATTTCGTGTCATGATTCTGGGCTCTTTTGAAGGATTAGTCTGGAGAAGTGATGGTAATAAAAGGCGTAAAGTTTCGATTTCGATGAGGAAGAAGGTCCGTGGGAACCGGCAGACGACCTCGCGGGAGTGTGTTTATCACCCGGTCTCATCTTGAGTAAAGGACAAGAAAGAGTATAAATCGGGTTTTTCGTGCGGAGATCCACTTGTCCCAGCGGAGCTAAACGCTCCACGCTTGCCCCGGCTGGTTGCTAGGGCGAAGTTCGGGTTGATTTGGGGAATTTATGTCGATCAAAAAACAAATAAAGATGTTCTGTGTTAGCCAGTGAATGTCAATGAAGTTTCCGAACAATGATCCGCAATGTCGTCGTGTTGCTTGTGACGTGGTAGGTATGTGTTTGGCTTCCTGGGGCGCTGGCCTGCCGAAATATGGCTTTCCATGAAGCTTCTCGCTTCCTTATTTGGAGCGTCCATCGATTCCGTCACAAGCTCGAAGAGGGCCGCGTGAAGCGGACCGAGGAATCGGGGCGACGCGGCCTTGTCCCGATGGGGAGAGAAGCCGAGATCCAGGGGACTTCAGGCGGCCAGACCGGAGGGCTCTAGGCTCCGAGCCGATCTCCGATCTCGGCGATGGAGGCCGTGCCGGTCGTTCCGAGCTGGTGAATCACGATCGAGGCCGCGGCCATCGCGATCCGCATCGCTTCGACGATCGAGGCCCCTGATGCCAGGGCGGCGACCAGGTTCGCCGAGACCGCGTCGCCCGCTCCAACAATGTCGATCGGTCCCTGGACCGCCAGCGCGGGGACGTGTTCGGGAGCCGAGCCTGGACCGGCTCCGACAATCCCACGCTCCGCCAGGCTCACGAAGACCGGATGCCGGTTCCGCTCGGCCAGGTCGGCCGCTCGCCGCTTTACCTGGTCAACGTCGGAGCCCCTTTCGCCCGTCATCCGTGCCAGCTCATCGGCGTTCATCTTGAATCCGAGGGGTGGGTAGTCGGCCAGCCCCCGGCGGCTGTCGGCCAGGACGATCGGGCACGATCGTCCGTCGGCGACCCATGAGGCCGCCTCACGCACCGGACCCGTGACCACACCTGTCCCGTCCCTGTCCACCTGGTCCATCAGGATGATCGCATCCACCCGTCCTGCCAGGGCCCGGACGCGCTCGGCGAGGTCCCGCGCCAGATCGGATGGTGTCGGTCCCCAGTTCTTCGAGTCGAATCGGTTCAGCTCGCGGGGCGGCCGATCGGGCTCGATCACCATCGGCTTGCAGTAGACCGGCGTCCGTCGCGAGTCCACAGTGAGGAAGTCGTCGAGGACCACCCCGTGATACTTTGCGAGTGCCCGCCGGAGTTCATAGCCCTCGCCGTCTTCCCCGCAGAAGCCGACCGGTCGGACCTGCCCGACCCCCAGCGCCTTGAGGTTGTTCAGGATCGTCCCGGCCGCGCCTGGCTGTGGGCGGACCTCGACCACGTTATGCACTTCCAGCCCGGTCTCGATCGATCTCTCGGAGCGCGTCGGATCGATGTGCAGATAGCGATCGAGGAAGAAGTCGCCCACGATCGCCACCCGGAGGGCCTCGTATCGCGACGTGATGGCCCGGAACCGCGTGCCGCTCATGTCAGGGAGAGCTCCCGGGCGACCCGATGCACGAACGCCAGGTTATCGCACTGAATGTAATTCAGCGCCCCGCCCATCCGAGAATAGCTCTTGCAGAATCGAAGGTAATACGCGGGATTCGTCTTCGGCGGCTCCCCCTTCGTCCAGTCCCAGCCGCCGCCGTCCTGGAGGTCAACCACGTAGAACGAATGATCGCGCACGACGTCGCGTCCCTCCTGAAGCCGGAGGTTGTTCACGCAGCTCAGGGCTTTCTCGAAGACCTGTGGACCCATGATCGCCGAGCCAATGGAAAGCACCACACCGCCGCTCAGATCACGGAGCGATCCGGCGAAGAGGCGGAAGTCGAGCCCCGCCGCCCTCCCGATCGCCGCGCCATGGAAGGCCGGATGGTTCGCGATGATATCGTAACCGATCCCAGGATGCACCGTCATCGGGACGCCGTGCCGATACGCCTGGGCAAGAATCGAGGCGTGCTTCCACCGATGCTCGACGACAATCCGCCCCGAGCCCCATCCCATCGACTCCATCGACCGGAGCAAATCCGCCCGCGCGGCGGCGAGCGGATGCCGGGGATCCCCGACGATCGCCGAGGCAAGCTCGTCCGGATGCGGAAGCGTCGCGCCGTCCTCAAGGATGAACCGACCGAGCGACCGGCCGTACCCCAGCCCGTCAAGCGCACCAGACATCAACGCCAGATGAATATTTGTCGCGGTCTCATTCCACGATCCGAACGAGCCGGTCGCGACGTTCTCCTCGACCGATTCGGTCGAGGCGCCGAGCCAGGCGTATTCCCAGTCGTGGATGGTCCCGGCCCCGTTGGTCGCCAGATGGGTGATCCACCCGCCCGCCATCAATCGGTCGAGAATCCGGGCGGCTCCGTTGCGAAGGAGGTGAGCGCCGTAGATCAAGACGACCGAGGCGCCTCGCTTTCTCGCCGCCCGGATCGCCCCCGCGGCCTCGGCGGCCGACTGGGCCGCGGCGGCGGAGCAGGGGGGTGGTGGTGCGTCGGGGGCGACGAGGATCTCGTCGGCCCGGGTGAGGCTTCGCCGTTCCACGAGCGGGCGGGTCCGCAGCTTCGACAGGTCGAGCGGCTCAACGGGCACAATTCGCTCCTCGCCTCGGCGTTCAGCGGCCGAGCAGGTAATCGACCAGGGAGATGGCCTCGCGGAAGTCGGGGATCACGGCATCGGCGCCGACGCCAAGCAACCGCTCCCTCTTCCAGGGGTCGACTCGCCCCGAGCCGTTGTTGGCCTCGTCGCTCGCGACAGCGACCGCAAGCCCGCCTGCCTCTTTCGTGTTCTCAATCTCGACGTAGCCGTCGCCGAAGGCAAGCAATTGACCGCCGTGAATCCCATGCTCGCGGATGATGCGCTCGATCACAATTTTTTTCGAGAACGTCTTGTAATCGTCGACGGCACCGTGGATTCCACCGTCGAAATACTGGGCGACGTCGAGCAGCTCAGCCTCGCGCTTCACGGCGTACTCGTCCGTCCCGCTCGCCAGGTAGAGCGAGAGCCCTAGCCCTCGCAAATGCTCCAGCAACCCGCGCGCGCCGTGGACGAGAAGGTCATCGGCCGCGGTCGCCCTCGTCGACAGCCCCTCGGTCCTCGCGGCGATGTGGCGATCGAGCCGGCGGAGATACTCGTGCTTGTACCAGAGCGGATCCGCAGGTTCGCCGCCCCGCTCGCGGACCCGGTCGGCAAGCTGGATCATCTGGTAGATCGTCTGCTTGCCGTTGAGCCGCATGATGTCGTCGAGAACCAACTCGCGCAGCGTCTCGTCAGTCTCGCTCTCCAGTCGAGGAAGCGCCTCGACAAACATCGGCACCATGACCTCTGGCCAACCCTGCCGGATCAGTGAGAGCGTGCCGTCAAAGTCGAACAGGACGTGACTGATCGCCGGGCGAGGTTCCAGGGGGGCCGGGCATTCGACGCTCGCCCATCGGGAGAGGGCGGGGGACGCATCCGATCTCGGGCTCATGGTGCGGGCCAAATGGGGGCTCGGGAGGGTCTCGGACTTCGACGTCACGACTAAACCTAGTTTATCAGGTCCCTCCCCCCGGCACAATCTCCGGGCCAAACCCGAGAAACGACGGGTCAGGAAGACCCGGAGAAATCAAGAAAAACACGAAGTGCACGAAATCGATCGAAAAGTCGGCAGCACATCGTCTGAAAAAGCGACAGCAGGCATGTGCGCAATCGCAAGACTCCTGATCCCGGATTCCTGTTGATGGAATCGGGCCGAGTGTCTTTCCTTTCGTGTTCTTCGTGTTTTCGTGGTTCCTCCGAATCGTCGGATTTCCGTCTGTCGGGCTCAACCATGGTGGCCGACGCCCTTGATCATCTTGCGACAGGTCTCCGCGCATTTCTTGCAGGATTCGACGCAGTGCTTCATGACCTCGCTCGAGGCGTGCGGCGAGCACTCCTCTGCGCATTTGTCGCAGGCCTCGGCGCAGGCGCGGCACGATGTGGTCATCAGGGTGCTGTGCCGGGAGATCAGGGCTGTGGAGAGAGTGCAGAATGCCGCGCAGTCAATGACCATTTGTGCCATCCGGGCGTGCTCGGCCTTCCCCGAGCCGGATTCACCAAGGCAATGGTGAAACGCCTCGTTGCAGGCGGCCTCGCAGTGGCCGCAGGCTTCGGCGCATTCCTTCATCAGGGCGGAATGCTCCGAAGTCTCGTGCTCGCCGTGTTCCTGGGCCGCCTCGGATCGGCCAGCCAGCAGGGCCATCCCCGTGGCGCCGGTCCCCAGGGCTCCCAGCCACTCACGTCGATTCCACATCGGCTGTCCTCCTCATTCACGAGTTCGGTTGTCCTGTTCGTTCCGAGCCGGATGCAGCCGAGGCTCTCGCGAAGATTGCCGGCTGCACTCCTGTCTGGCAGTGGTCAGTCGCCAGCGACTTGTGAGTCTGATCGGACCACTGATCACTGACCACTGACCACTTTCTCCGATCAGCGCGACCGGAGCGCCATGCCGACAACGACGCCCAGCAGGATGCCGACGCCGAAGGCGGTGGCGATCGATCGGGCGGGGTTCTCGCGGATCATGTCCTGCGAGTAGTCGTAGCTCCGGCCGAACTGGTCGGAGATCCGGTTGTATCCCTCACGCATCTGGTCGCCGGCGTATCGGGCGTACTGGCCGACCTGGCCAGCGGCCTGGCTGATCGCCGCGGAGCCCTGCGAGGTGGCCTCGGTCAGGTATTGCTCGATGGCCTCGCGTGCCTCACCGGTTCGCTGCTGAATCCGGCCGACGAGCTGGTCGATGTTGCCGTTCGTGAACCGAAGGTCGTCCTCGGTCAACTGGCCCCACTTCTTCTTCAACTCGCCTCGGATCTGGTTCCACTGCCCTTGAAGGGCCTGTGCGTTCACCATGGGTTCCACCTTTCTGGCTATCAACGAAGGAGATACGTGTCCAATCCCATCGATCTGCTGGCCGATTCTCACGCTTGGTCGTCGCGGGGCGCCTCGGCCCGATCAGGGGGTGTGCGCCGGCGCGGGCGGATTGTCGCCGGAGGTCTTGACTTCCTTCTTGTCGGTCACCGTCGTCGTGCCGCCGGGTCCCTTGACGGTCTGCTTGTCGGTGACGCTCGCCTCGTCCGAGCAGCCCGAGATTCCAACCGTCAGTCCAGCAGCCAGGACACCCATCATCGAGAGGACGATCAGCTTCTTCATGGTAAGGCCCTTCACTGGGGTCGCGGCGGCTGGCGAACTCCCTCTGAGTTCCTTGGCCGACCGCTCGTGCTTCCCCCCGAGTATCGCAATGGTTGTGCCGAAATTGGCCCGTCCAGCGCGAAAAGTCAGCGAATTCCGGGGTAGGGGAGTCCAAGGCGGTGCTTTCCTTATATGTGCAGGCCGACTCGCTCCGATGGGTTTGCCGTCCCGACAACTCGCCAGGTCTACCTATCGATGGGACCTTCGCTTCTCAATGGGGTTGTCGCAGCGGCTCATAAGGTAAAATGGGAGATGCGGGAAGGGGCACGAAGCTACGGTCGGTTAGGAATTGGCATGTGAATTGCCGACAGAGGCGGGAGAGAGGCGGCGTCTCGCCGACGCGGGATCCTGAGGGAACGATGTTGTGCGGGAAGGGCGGCGTGAGGTCGCGAGAGACACCCGAGCAGGACGGTGGCGATGGCAACGGCGAAGTCAACCCCCACGGATATCAACGAAATTCAGCGTCGGATGGCCCAGATCCGCCGCGAGTTGCATGAGGACGTCCGAGGGGCCGTCCAGGGGGCGCAGGAGTTGACCGATTGGCGGAGTCAGGTCCGCAAGCATCCCTGGCTGGCCCTCGGTACGGCGGCGGTCCTGGGCTACCTGATTGTCCCGAAACGACACGCCTCGCCGACGATTGTCGCACTGACCCCGCCGCAGCCGACTCCGCCGCCCATGATCGAGCCCGCGCCGAGGAAGAAGCGGTGGGGGCTGATCGGTTCGGCCGTCGGGCTGATCGCTCCGATCGCCGTCCGGGCGGCGCAGAACTATGCCATTCAGTACCTTGAGCAGTGGATCGCCGCGCAGCCGTCCGGTGGCGGTGCAGGGTTGCTCGGCGCCGGGCTCTTCCCAGGAGCCCCGACCGCCGGTCAATCGCACGCCCCCGGGTCGCCTCCCGGCCCCAGTCCCGGATTCGGTCCGAGGCCGACTCCACCGCCCGGCTCGGCGGGACGTCCGCGCGACCCGTGGTGATCGTTCCGGCCGCGGGAGAACAAAACTCCTTCTTTCAATGAAGGCACTACCATGATCTCGATCGCACGCGACCAGACCTCGTCCGCGTCCTCGGACGAAGGGCCCGCCGGCGAGGCGTTGGCTCGGGCCCGCGAATACATGGCCGAGGCGGGTGAGATGGTCAAGGATGTGGTGAATCACCGACCGGCCCTGGCACTGGGGGTCGCACTCGCTACGGGAGTCCTTCTCGGATGGCTAATCAAGCGTCGATGAGAGCCAACGGCCCGGGCACCCCAGGTGCGACTGCTGGTCGCGTCGG
>DAHZZC010000164.1 GCA_027435495.1 Planctomycetales bacterium | reverse complement strand
TCGAGGCAGCGATCCGGTCCTTCCGCGCGGGGCATCCGTATGGCCGGTGACGTGACCGCGCGGCCCGCGATCGTCCTTGATACGAACGTCCTGGTCCAGTCGATCCCATCCCGGGGCCGATTCCGACCCATCCTCGAAGGCTTCGACGTCGGACGGTTCTTGATGGTCGTCTCCCACGAGATTCTGATCGAATACGAGGAGATACTTCGGGCGATCGGCGGTCCGTCGGCCTGGTCGGCGTTCGAATCGCTGCTGGAGTTTCGCGAGGAGCACGTTCGTCGGGTTGAACCGACGTATTTCTGGCGGGCGATCGTCCACGATCCCGACGACAACACGTTCGTCGACGCGGCCGTCGCTGGCGATGCCGAATGGATCGTAACCGAGGATACACACTTCCAGGCTCTGGAAATCGAAACACGGTTGACCGTGCGACCGATCCAACCCACTCGCTTCATCGCTCGGTATCTGGAGTCGGGTGGACCGCCTGAGCTTGATACTCTCGCCCCGGATCGGGATGATCGATGAGGGGGAGCGATCGACGCTGGAAGTTCCCCAAGCAAGGGGACTGCCGTGACGACCCGCCTTCGATCCGTCGCCGTTTTTGAAGACCTCGACATCCCCGCCGATTGGCTTGCCGGAGTGGTCGGGGGCTGGGATCGTCCGGCGATTCTGGAGAGTCGCGGAGGGTCGGGCGACGACGCCCGTTGGAGTCTCTATGCCGCGCGTCCGCGGCTGGTCTTCGAGGCTCTGGATGAGGGGTGGTCGATCGTCGGCGAGGGCGGGACGATCGAGTCGGGCGTGGGCGATCCGCTTGGTGCGCTCGATCGGCTGGTCGGGCGGTTCGGGCTTGCCGATCCGGCTGATGAACCCGATCCCGATGCCTCACCGTTTCAGGGGGGGCTGATTGGGTTCCTCGGTTATGACCTGGCGCCCCGGCTGGAGCGACTTCCGCGAAGGCATCCTCGCGACTCGCGGATCCCTGATATCCGGATGGGGCTGTACGATACCGTGGTCGTTCACGACGCCCGGACCGGGCGCGTTCGCGTGCTCGCCTGGGATCTGACCGGTGAGGGGTCGATCGCGGCGGAGCGGCGTTGCGAGCGATGGGCTCGTGAACTATCGGAGGCCCCGCGACCGGGCCTCGGGCCGATCCGGGTGGGAGGGCTCGTCTCGTCGTTCACGCGGGAAGAGTACCTCGCGACCGTTCGGCGCGTCCTTGAATACATCGCGGCCGGCGACGTCTTCCAGGTGAACCTCTCGCAGCGCTTCGAGGCGAGGGGCGAGGTCGATCCGCTGGCTCTCTTTTTGAGCCTCCGCGACCGGAGCCCCGCGCCGTTCTCGGCGATGCTCCGATGGGACGATCGGGCGGTCGTCTCGGCGAGCCCGGAGTGGTTCTACCAGACGAGGGGCGATCGGATCGTCACCCGGCCAATCAAGGGGACTCGGCCCCGCGGTCGGTCGCCCGAGGACGACGAGGCGCTCGCGATCGAGCTGGCCGGCTCGCCCAAGGACCGCGCAGAGCTGACCATGATTGTGGACCTCGAACGCAACGACCTGGGACGCGTCTGCCGGTATGGGTCGGTGGTCGTCCGCGATGCCCTGACGGTCGAGTCGTTTGCCCAGGTGCATCACCTGGTTGCGACCGTCGAGGGGCGGCTGCGCCCGGAAGTCGGCGCCGTGGATGTGATCCGGGCGATGTTCCCGGGCGGGTCGATCACCGGGGCGCCCAAGATCCGGGCGATGGAGATCATCGACGAGCTGGAGCCGAACCGACGGAGCCTCTACACCGGCGCGATCGGGTACCTGGGTCGCGGCGGTTCGAGCGCGTTCAACATCGCGATTCGGACGATCCTCGTCGAGGGGGTCCAGTTGAGCTATCAGGTCGGAGGCGGGATCGTTGCCGACTCGGAACCGGAGGCGGAGTACGAGGAGACGCTCGCCAAGGGACGTGGTCTTCACTCGGTGGTTCGATCCTCATGATCTGGTATCGCGGGCAAATTGTGGCTGAGGGCGAGGTGCGGGTTGATGCCCGCGACCGGACGTTCGAGCACGGACTCGGGCTCTTTGAGACGTTTCGGACGTGGAACGGTCGAGCCTCGCTGATCGGGCGGCATCGGGATCGGATGCGGCGGTCGGCGGAGGCGCTCGGACTCGACTTCGATCCGGTCGAACTGCCCGACGAGGAAGCGGTGCGCCTCCTTCGCGGTGAGGACTCCGGGGATCTTCGACTCCGGATCGTGATGTCGGGTGGGTTTGAGGGGCGATCGACCGTCTGGATGACAGCGGGACCGCTTCCGCCCACTTCAAGAATCGGAGGGGCGCGAATCGATCGAAACCGGTTCGCCGATCCCGATGACCCCCTTGCGCGGCACAAGACGCTCAACTACTGGCGGCAACGGATCGAGCAGGAACGAGCCGCCGCCGAGGGCGCCGATGAGGTTCTCACCGTGACGCCCGACGGGCGGATCTGCGAGGGGCTCCGGTCGAACCTCTTTCTTGTACGCGAGGGGAGACTGGTCACGCCGACGACCGACCTGCCGATTCTCCCCGGCGTGATGCGGCAGGCCGTGATCGATCGGGCACGAGCCGTCGGGATCGATGTCGTCGAGGGGACGATTCGGATCGAGGAAATCGCTGACTTCAAGGAGGCTTTCCTCACGAACTCGGTCCGGGGCATGCTGCCGGTGAACCGGCTCCTGGGAACGGAATTCCCGGCGCCCGGGATCCTCGCCGCCAGGCTCTGGGATCAGGTCCGAGGATGGCTCGAGTCTTCAAGTCTCTGAAATTTTCAAGATTGAGGACTTTTATATAAAGCCGCGATACCTGGACGGACCGCATCAACGGGAGGATAAACCGACCGCGAGGAGGTGCGTCTTCCTGTCGGAGGCGGCGACCGCGAGCTTCGAGCCGTCGGGGCTCCAGGCGACGGAGTAGGTGAGAACCCTCGGCGCGATCCGATGGCGTTCGACCGACTTCCCCGCGCTGGCATCCCAGACGATCAAGCTCCCCGCATTGTCGACCGAGGCGAGCCATCGGCCGTCTCGGCTCCAGGCGACCGAGTACACGTCGCCGGAGTGGCCCTCGAGCTTGTGAAGGGCCTTGCCGTCTTCAGGGTTCCAGATCCGGACCGTCCTGTCGGACGACCCCGAGGCGATCGCCTTTCCATCCGGACGGTAGGCGATCGCATAAACGGGTGCCTCGTGGCCCTCGATTTTGCGGGTCTCCTTGCCATCGGCGACGTTCCAGAGCTTGATGAGCCTGTCGTCGCCCGAGGTCGCGAGGATTTCTCCCTTCGGCGCGAAGGCGATGCCATAAACGATCGCTGCATGAGCGGTGATCGATCGGATCTGACTCCCCTTCGCGAGGTCCCAGATCCGAGCGGTTTTGTCCGAGGCGCAGGTCGTGATCCGCTTGCCATCGGGATGGAAGGCGACGCCATAGAGCCCGGCGGAATGGCCCGAGAACGTTCGGATCAGACCCGGTGGCGACGGCTTCGCCTTCGGATCCTGCTTTGCCGGTTCGGTTCCGGGGTAGGCCCAGAGCCTTGCCGAGTTGTCGCCCGAGCCGGAGAGGATCGATTTTCCGTCGGGCGCGATCGCGACCGCGGTGACGATCCTTGTGTGGCCCTCGTACTTGCGGATTTCTTTCCGCGTTGATGCCTCCCAGAGGCGGACGGTATCGTCAAGGCCGGCGGTCGCGAGGGTCTGGCCGTCGGGGGCCCAGGCGACCGAGTAGACGGGCTCGGCGTGGCCATCGAGGCTCCCGATCGGTCGGAATGCGTCAGGCTTCATGAGTTTTCTCCGTGATGGGCCTCAATGATCGACGAGGACGACGTAGAGTGCCGACCGGGGGAGGTCGACCTCGATCGAGCCCGCCTTTCGGCGGACGGTCGCCGTTCCGCGCGGGTATCCGTTGGGATCGAGGGGGATCGCCCGGGCGAGGTTTGGGTTGCGGACGAGGATCGTCGCCTCGGTTGCCGCGATCGCCCACGGCATCTTGCCGGTCGACTCGATCCGACGGCCGTGGATGGTCTGCTTGCCCCCGTCGATCGGGAAGGTGGCTTCGCGGTCGACCCAGCCGGACGGACGGGCTCGGGTGCCGACCTGCACCAGCACCTTCTTGCTTTTCGAGAGCGGGAGGCCGTCCATCGAAACCGCAATGATCGCCGCGTATTCATTTTCGGATCGAATGGTCACGTCGCCCAGGACGATCGGCCCGAATTTGTCGAGGAATCCGACGACTCCCTGCGCGGTCGGGGCTTTCATGGCGAAGAGTCCTCGGCCGTAATCCCAGAAGAGTTCGCCGGTGTTGCTTCGGACGACTTTTTTCTCGCGGTCGATGGACTTCGATAGGTCGGCGACCCTGGTCTGGTTGGGGGCGGAGCCGTAGGAGACCTCAACCGGTCCGACGAGATAGGCGAGCGGGTCGACGCCGTGTGCGAGGTGGGCGCGTTTGGGGGCATCGCCGAGGTCACGGTTGGGGTCGTATCCCGGGTCCTCGGCAATGATCGGCGGGACGCGCTCCCAGATCTGGTCGAGGCTTCGGTGTTCGGTGACGACTGGTGGACCGGACTTGATGTCGCCGCGACGGAAGAGCAGGGCGGCGGCCGGGAACTGGCCGAGCATTTCGGGTGTGGCGATCGCCCACTTGGCCCGGGAGGCCGAGTCCCACTCGGCGCGGTCCTGGTTGGACCACTCGGTCTCGCCGGTCGAGAACCAGTAAACGATGTCGAGTCCGGTGAGCGACTGGTAGGCGGCGGTGA
This sequence comes from Planctomycetales bacterium, assembly GCA_027435495.1. Lineage (GTDB taxonomy): Bacteria > Planctomycetota > Planctomycetia > Isosphaerales > Isosphaeraceae > JAKAUH01. The sequence continues at coordinate 619 of DAHZZC010000164.1, read as the reverse complement.
GCAAGGGCGCCTCGGCCTGATAGCTCATCGGCGGGACCCAGTGCGTCTCGGAGATCATCATCGGATAGCCGCGAACCTGCCGGATCGCCAGCGGGAAGGCGCGCGGGTCGAGCAGGACCGAGGAATCGACGAACTGATCCCCGCGGTCGATCCGCCATCCGTTGTTGGGGCCGACATGAATCGGGCTGTAATACCGGTTAACGGCCATCACCTCGTTCGCGGTGTACGACCATCGTTCGGCGTCGTTGAGCCGGATGTTGTCCGCCGTTTTCCAGTTTCCCGCGTTGATGAGCTGGCGACATCCGAGGTCCTCGCGCAGGTATCGCTCCATCTCGGTATTGAAGCGGTGCATCGTCTCGGTGAGGAAATGAAGCTGGTCGTCGAGCCGCTTCTTCATGCCTCCCTGTCGGTCCTGGGTCAGCTCCCAGATGATGTGGATGCCGAGGATTCCGCGCGATGGGTCGTCTTCCTTCATCGAGGCGCCTTGCCAGGCGCGCTGGGCCGCGGCGATCGACCCATACTTTTGTGTGACCCAGTCGCCGAATTGCTTTCCCAGCAATTCAAGCTGCTTTCCCTTGATCGACTGCTCGGTCCAGAACAGGAGGCTGTCCTCGTTCTG
>DAHZZC010000163.1 GCA_027435495.1 Planctomycetales bacterium | reverse complement strand
TGCTGGTCCCGTCGGTGATCGAGGCATATCGGGTCGGGGCGCGCGTCGCCCCGGACGAGCCCGGCCGGACCCAGGCCGGCGCGCCGGAGTCGGGGAACATGCCGTTCTCCATCGTCAGCTCCTGGGCGAGCGGGTACGTCCTGTTCGGGCAGTAGGTCCCGAGCATGCTCCCGTAATTGGTGTAGGTGATCCCGACGGTCGTGCCGTCCCAGCCGGCCGCCGTCTCGAAGAACCTCAGGCCGTTGATCGTGGGGTCGCTGGGGCACCAGTAGATCGAGAGGCCCATGCCCTCGGCGGTGCTGTTGATGGCCCCGTAAGGGGTATCGAACCAGTTGATGGCGTTGTAGACGGCGGTCTGTTCCGCGTAGCCCAGGATGCGGGCCAGCGGCCCCCAGGCGTCGCAGTCGGTCCCTCCGGGAAAGGTCCCGCCCTTGCCGACGCAGTCGATCTTCGCCCTCCCCATGGGGAAGGTGCCGACCGCGCTCTCATAATTGGCGGAGGCCAGGCCGATCTGCTTCATGTTGTTGGTGCACTGGGCGCGGCGGGCGGCCTCGCGCGCCGCCTGCACGGCCGGCAGGAGCAGCGCGATCAGGACCGCGATGATGGCGATCACGACGAGCAATTCGATCAGCGTGAAGCCGCGACGGGCGGCGGATGACCGGGAACCCAGACTCATGGCGTATTCCTCCGGGATCGAAGAGAGAGAATTGCGCACGAACGCCGACTTCGGACGATCGGGGCCCGTCGAGACCGGGCCGTCGAGGGGATCGCGAACGGAGCCCCATCGGGCGCGGGCCGATCGGCCCCCCCTGTGCGCCGCGCCCCGGGATCGGGGGCGGATCGGGCGTCCATCCTCGGGCGATGCGGGACTTACCCGGCCGATCGTCGGCGGGGCGGGAGGCGATCGCATCAGCCTTGCTTCTTCGCCTCCTGCTGGAGCCATTCGCGGCGTTTGTCCCGGGGCCGGACCAGGGTCTTCGTCTTCGCCCGCCCGGTCCCCTCGTACCGATACTCGGGCTCGCCCTTCGCCTCGAACGTGCCCTGCTGGGAGGAAGCGGTGCCGCACCCGCTTGCGCCGAGCGTCGCCAGGACGATCGGGCCGACGAGGGCCCCCGCGGCGAGGCGACCGAACAAACCTGGGAACATGGTCCATCGTCCCTTCGAGGAAGCGTCGAGACCGCGCATGATCTTCTGATTCCTATCTTCACCGCCCGGTGGCGAGGGTCGATGCCCGCCGCCGATTCCTCATCGAATCGAGACAAGCCGCCCTCGGGCCTCTCGGGCCGCCCGCCCGAAGGCGAGACGCCGGGCCGCGCACCGGCGAATGCCCGGCGCCCTTTCGTCCGACGATCGAGGGAGCTCTCCCCGCGGCGTCGACCCGCTGAACGACGATCCGGGCACTTCACAACCGCCACCGGCTCGAATGAGCGTCGGGATGGCCTGAACGACGCCGGGACCGGAAGCATCTACGAACATTTTAGGCCCCGCCCCCTCGCAGAGCAATGAGAACACGAGTAATCTGGATTGAGAATGCTTGTCAATCCGACGCCCGGAGGGCCGGGCCGATCGGTGCGCCAGGCCCCTTTCCCCGTTTCACGAAGCAAGTCGCCTGGGTTAAGAATCCTTGTCAGTCGGGCCCTGTGCGCCGGCCCGGGGTCCGTTCGGGCCGTCGCGATCCCCTTTCAGGGAAGGACTTTGAGCATGATGCCACGCCCCCGCGTCGCGCTGATGATTGAGACCTCGACGGTCTACGGCCGGAAGCTTTTGCAGGGGGTCACGCGCTACCTGCGAACGCACCGGGCATGGTCGATCTTCCCTGAGCAGCGGGAGGTGGACACCGAGCCGCCGGGCTGGCTTCGGACCTGGCGCGGCGATGGGATCATCTCGCGTTGGAGCTGTCCAAGAGCGATCGAGGCGATCGAGCGGACCGGGCTGCCGGCAGTGGATGTGAGCGATCGGCGGCCGGCGTTCGGACTGCCGCGGATCAACTCCGACGACCTGGCGATTGGTCGGATGGCCGCGGCGCACCTGCTGGAGCGTCGCTTCGCGGCGTATGCCATCTGTGCGTTCTCGGACGAGCTCTGGGCCGAGCGGAGGACCGAGGCGTTTCTTGAGGCGATCGGCCGGGCCGGGCAGGTCGGGCGGGTGTATGAGTCGCCCTGGCACGGCGCGGGGGCGCATGTGCGGGAGGAGGAGCAGGCCCGGATCGGGCTCTGGCTGGAGACGTTGCCGAGGCCCGTCGGCGTGCTGGCGAGCAACGACGTCCGGGGGATCGACGTGCTCAACGCCTGCCAGATGCATGGGCTTCAGGTCCCTGACGATGTCGCCGTACTCGGGGTCGACGACGACGCGTTGCTCTGCGAGATCTGCTCGCCGCCGCTTTCCAGCGTGGTGCCGAACATCGAGGCAATCGGCTACGAGGCCGCGGCGCTGCTGGATCGGCGGATGCAGGGAGAGCCGGCCGGGCCGGGCGAGCGGTTCGTCCCGCCCTCGGGGATCACGACCCGGCTCTCGACCGACGTGGTCACGGTCGGCGACCCGGAGTTCGCCGCGGCGATCCGGTTCATCCGAGAGAACGCCTGCCACGGGATCACGGTCGAGGACATTCTGGGGCATGTGGAGGTCTCGCGATCGACGCTGGAGCGGGCGTTTCGGAAGTACCTGGGACGATCGCCGCAGGCGGAGATCCGGTTGAACCAGCTAGCGAGGGCCCGGCAGTTACTCGCCGAAACCGACCACCCCATTCACCGAATCGCCGAGCTGGTGGGTTATCGCCACGTCGAGTATTTCAACGTCGCGTTCAAGCGCGAGCTGGGCCGGACGCCCGGCGAATACCGACGGCAGCTTCGGCCCTCGGTCGCGACGGCCGCCACGTCCTAGCCAGGGGGCTCTGATCAAGCGGGGTTGGACACCTCGAAGGCTCGGAGCGGGTCCCCGTTTTATCGATGCATCGCCGCCGGCCGTTTCCCCTCAACTGCGCAGGCTGGAGGCGTGATGGCTTGACGTGGATCGGTCCGGCGGAGATCCTCAATGAAGGACCCCTCCGGTCGGGTCAGAACCAGAGGAGATCCCATGAGATCGCGATCGATCGTGGGCCTCTCTGCGGTGGTGGCCTCCATCGTCATGGTGGGGGCACTCCACGCCGGAGATGCCGTCAAGTCGGGCCTCGCGCTGGGCGAGGTCGCTACCCCGTTCGACATCGACGACGTGACCGGCCCGAACAAGGGCCGGACGCTCTGCTATCGCTGAAGTTACGGATCGAGCCCGGTGGTCTGCGTCTTCGCGCGCAAGACCTCCGAGCCCTTGGCCAGTTTGGTCAAGCAGATCGACAAGAAGATCGGCGACAAC
>DAHZZC010000162.1 GCA_027435495.1 Planctomycetales bacterium | reverse complement strand
AAGTTCCTTGTTCGTCCTTGCGGCGGATTCAGCAAATCGACTCATGATACAGGCGCAGGCCGGTTCGATTTCGACACGAATGGTGGCACCGCTGGTCCCGATCAGCCGCGCCGGGAAGTATTCCGACACGCATCCCACCATGGGAACGCGTCGAATGGCGGTAGACCATCCGGCAAATTCGGCGCCGGTCGTACATTTTATCGACGGCAAGTAAAAGGATGAACCGTAGCAAGGGGCCGGCTTGTCGGCGGCCTCGACTCGTTCGGGATCGTCCGCGGTGATAGAATGTGTCGGTACGGACGAGAATCCACGTCCCCCAGGGAGCCCATCCCATGAGCATTACCGCCATCGCCGAGGAGGCCCGGCTTTACACGCCGGAGGATCTGCTCTCGCTGCCGGATGGCAAGAGGTATGAACTGGTCGATGGACGACTCATGGAGCGGTACATGGGAGCCGAATCAAGCTCGGTCGGAGGCCGCCTCTTCCTGCGAATCGGAATGTTCAACGAGGAACATCGTCGAGGAACGGTCTTCCCGGCCGACAACGGCTACCAGTGTTTCGCTCACTCCCGGAAGCTGGTCCAACGGCCTGACGTCTCGTTTGTGAAGGAAGAGCGATTGCCCGGGGATCGCCTGCCTACCGGATGGATCCGGATCGCGCCCGATCTGGCCGTCGAGGTCATCTCGCCGAAGGACAGGGCCGAAGAACTCCAGTCAAAGCTCGAGGATTACCGGAAGGCGCGCGTGCCGCTGGTCTGGGTGATCTATCCTCAGGCGCGAGTGGCGCTGGTCTACCGCCCCGACGGCCCTCCGACGGAGCTGAGCGAAAACGACGAGCTGACCGGCGAGGAGGTCCTGCCCGGGTTTCGGTGCCCGCTTCGCGAGATCCTGCCGCCGGCGCCGGCGGTCGAGGCGGCCGACTGATCGGAGTTGACCGGGAATTTTTGTCCCGAAATCGCGCCGGCGCGCAGTCGATTTTCTTATGGAGACCAACGGATCCGACAACCCAGGCATCGGCCCCGACTGGGGGGCGCTGCTGGCGACCCATCGGGGTCGCCTCCGGCGGATGGTGACGCTCCGGCTGGATCGTCGGCTACGCGGGCGGATCGACCCTTCCGACGTGATCCAGGAGGCATACCTCGAGGCGACCGGCCGCCGCGACGATTACGAGCGGCAGGACGACCCGATGCCACCGTTCCTCTGGCTGCGGTTCCTGGTTCTCCAGCAGTTGCAGATCGCCTATCGGAAGCAGCTTGGCACCAAGGCGCGCGACGTGGGACGGGAGGTCTCGATGCACGCCGTCGCTCCGCAGGGGACGACCTCGGCGGCCCTGGCCGAACGGCTCCTCGGCCGAGAGTCTCGCGCCAGCGAGGCGGCGATCCGGGCCGAGCGGAAGCGCCGGCTCCAGGAGTCGCTCGACGCGATGGACCCGGTCGATCGCGAAATCCTGGCGCTTCGGCACTTCGAGCAGCTCACCAATCGCGAGTGCGCCCAGGTACTCGGCCTGAACGAATCGGCGGCGACCAAGCGGCACCTCCGGGCGCTGGCGCGGCTAAAGGACACCCTCTCGGCGATGCCCGGAGGCTCGCGGGAGAACTGGATATGAGCCGGGGGCACGATCCGATCGAGGCCGTCTCCTCGATCGACGAAAGGCTCGGGCCGGTGATCGAATCGTTCCTGGCGCGGTATCGCCGGGGCGAGCGGCCGGGCCTGACCGACCTGGTGACCCGCCACCCCGATCTGGCTGGGCCAATCCTCGAGCTTCTGCCGGCCCTGGTCGAGCTGGAGCAGGTCGGAGGCGCCGGCGGGGTTGGGGGCGAGATGCCCTCGCCATCGGGAGAGCGGCCGTCCGGCGACGATGACACCGCTCCATCGCCTGGGCGGCTCGGCGACTACCGACTCCACGGAAGGATTGGCGGCGGCGGGATGGGCGTCGTCTACGAGGCCGAGCATCAGTCGCTTCGCAGCCGGGTCGCGATCAAGGTGATTCACCCTCGGTTCCGTGGCGAGCCGAGGTTTCTCGACCGGTTCATCGCCGAGGCCCGGCTCGCCGCCGGGCTGCATCACACCAACATCGTCGGCGTCTTCGACTACGGCGAACACAGCGGCGTCTGCTACTATGCAATGCCGCTTATCCGCGGCCGATCGCTCGACCTCGTCCTCGACGACCTCCGCCGCCTTCGCTCCGAGGACAGGGCACCCGACGCCATCGAGGCCCAGGCCGCCGCCCGCGGCCTGTTCACCGGTCGTTTCGACCCGCCGCTCGGCACGTCCCATCCGTTCGCCAGGGCGGCCATCGGCACGGGCCGGGGCACCTACGACGTCTCAGAGGGGACCTTCGCCGTCCCGTCCGATGGTCACGATTCCGAGATCACCGCCCCGATTCTCGCTCTGTCGGCGAGCGAGGGGATCGAGGTTGCCGAGAGGGACAAGGCCCTGGACTCGTCGGCCACCAGCTCGTTCATCGGCCGGGCGCCTCGATACTTCCGCGAGGTGGCCCGGCTCGCGGCGCAGGTCGCCGAGGCGCTCGAATACGCCCATCGCCGCAACGTCCTCCACCGCGACATCAAGCCGTCGAACCTTCTTCTCGACGCGACGGGTAACGCCTGGGTAACCGACTTCGGCCTGGCGAAGCTGGAAGAGAGCGCCGACCTGACCCAGTCGCACGAGCTGGTCGGAACACTCAGGTACATGGCGCCCGAGCGGCTCCGCGGGACATCGATCCGGGCGGCCGATGTCTACTCGCTGGGCGCGACCCTCTACGAGCTGGCGACACTCCGTCCGCCGTTCGAGGAGAAGGACCGAATCAGTCTGATGGAGCGGATTCGAGAGGGCGCGACGGCCCCGCCGCGGGAGATCGACCGCCAGATCCCGCGCGACCTGGAGACGATCATCCTCAAGGCGATGGCACGCGACCCGAAGGACCGATTTGTCTCGGCCAGCGAGATGGCCGCCGAGCTACGGCGGTTCGTCGATGGTCGGCCGATCCGGTCGCGGCCGATCTCGATCGCCGAGCAGTTCTGGCGCTGGTGCAAGCGCGACCCGAAGCTCGCCGGTGCCTGCTCGGCGGCGGCGGCCCTCACGATCGTCCTGGCCGTCGGCTCGACCTGGAGCGCTCTGGTGCTGCGCGACCAGGTGAGCCGGACCCGCGACGCCGAGCGCGCGACGCGGAAGAACCTCTTCAACGCCCTGATCGCCGAGGCGCGCGGAACCCGCCTGAGCCGTCGGCCCGGTCAGCGGTTCGAGGCGCTGAAGTCCATCCGGGAGGCGGCGACGATCGCCCGGGAGCTGGGCCTCCCCGCCTCCGATCTCGGCCGGCTTCGCGACGAGGCGATCGCCGCAATGGCCCTGCCCGACCTTCGCCCCGAGGGCCGCTCCATCAGCTTACCGCCGGGCTCGATCCAGTTCGGATTTGACCGTGAGATGGCCCGCTACGCCGTCCGCGACCACGACAGGACGATCCTCGTCCGCGACGCCCGGGACGATCGAGAGATCGCCCGCTTCCGCGCCCGGGGCGACCGCGACATCTGGATGTTGCAGTTCAGCTCCGACGGCCGATACCTCGCCAGCGACAACTACACCGGCCGCGATCTGAGGGTCTGGGAGATCGCCCGGGGCGCCGAGGTCCTCACCGTGCCCGGCCCGGTCGGGATGCAGGCCGACTTCCGCCCCGACTCGCGGCGCATCCTCGTCGGCGAGGGTTCGCTCGGCGAGTACGACCTGGAGACAGGCCGGCTCGTCCACAGGTTCTCCGGCCACCTCGTCCGAGCCACTTACCGCCTCGACGGTGCCCGGATCGCCGCCGTGGATGACGCAACAACCCCGCCGACCTGCCGGATCTTCGGCGCGGATCCCGACCACCCGATCCGCTCGTTCCCCCTGCGCGTCAGTGTCGACTATCTCGCCTGGAGCCCCGACGGCCGGACGCTCGCCACCGCCCGCTTCGACGGCAAGGTCGACCTCTGGGACACCGAGACCGGCAACCCGCGCGCCACGGCCGAGGGACACGACCCCGGCGGTCTGAAGGCCGACTTCCATCCTTCCGGGCTCCTGATGGCGAGCAACGGTTTCGAGAGCCAGCTTCGGCTCTGGGACACCGCGCTGGGGCGCCCGCTGTTAAGCCTCACCGGCGCCAGCGAGCCGCGGTTCTCCCGTGACGGGCGGATCGGCGTCTTGCTCGTTGACCGGCTGACGCCTTACCGGGTCGAGCCAGGCCGCGAGCACCGGGCCTTCGCCCGCGCCTCGCGTGTCCCGATGGACTATGGCAACCCCTCGATCCGCAAGGAGGGCCGGATCCTGGCCGTCGGGACGAGCTACGGCGTGATCCTCTGGGACCTGGCCGACGGTCGCGAGCTGGCCCTGCTGCCGATCGGCCTGGCCTGGCACGCCCGGTTCGACCCCAGCGGCGACCTTCTGACCAACGGCTCCGCCGGCGGCCGGCGCTGGTCGGTCCGGCTCGACGAGTCGAGGAGCGAGCTGGCCATCGGCCCGCCGCGCCGGCTCCCGCTGCCGGCTACCCACGGCGGGATGGCCCTGGACCGATCCGGGCGGATCGTCGCCGCGGCCCTCAGGAACCACGCCGTCGTCACGACTCCCGACCGGACCTTCGCCGTCGGCCCGCTCGACGATTGCCGATCGGTCGCCGTTAGCCCCGACGGCCGATACCTCGCGACCGGCACCCACGTCTCCGCCCGGGGCGCGCAGGTCTGGCGGATCGCCGACGGCTCGAAGGCGGCCGACCTCCCGATCGCCGACGGCGCCAACGTCGCCTTCACGCCCGACGGCCGATGGCTGGTGACAACGAGCCCCCGCTCCAGGTTCTGGGAGGTCGACACCTGGCGCGAGCGATTGCCGTCGCCCGAGTGCGGCTCGTGGTTCTCCGACGACGGGCGGATCACGGTCGTCATCGAGCCGGGGCGAATCCTCCGCCTGGTCGAGTTCGCCACGGGGAAGGCCCTGGCCCGACTCGAAAGCCCCGACCTCGCCAACGTGTGGGGGACGACTCTCAGCCCCAGCGGCGCGCACCTGGTGACGACGTCCCGCGACCGGAAGAATCACTGCGTCCACGTCTGGGACCTCCGCGCGATCCGATCGCAACTCGCCGAGTTGGGGCTCGACTGGGAGGCACCGCCGATCCCGGACGCCGGGCCAGGTTCCGCGATCGGCCCGCTGAAGGTCAGCGTCGACCTTGGGCCGTTCACTGGGATCGACGAGGAAGCATGGTCGTTGTTCCGCGAGGCGCAAGCGATCGAGGGAGCCGGGCGGACCGACGAGGCGATCGCGGCCTTCCGCCGGATCATCGTCCGCTATCCGAGCCTCGCCGAGGCCCGAAATACGCTGGCCTGGCAGCTCGCGACCCGGGCTCCACGCCGGGCCCGCGCCGAGGCCGTCGACCACGCCCGGCGCGCCGTCGCCGTCGAACCCCTCAAATCGACGTACCTCAACACGCTCGGCGTCGCCCTGTATCGAGACGGCCGGCCCGCCGAGGCGATCCCGGTCCTGGAGCGGAGCCTGGCCGCCGGGCTCGGCCTGTCCGACCCCTTCGACCTGTTCTTCCTGGCGATGGCTCGCCACCGTCTGGGCCAGGCCGACCGCGCCCGGGCCGACTTCAATCGAGCGGTCGCCTGGATCAGGTCCCAGAAATCCCTGCTGAACAGCCAGGCCCGAGAGCTATCCGCCTTCCGCGCCGAGGCCGAGGCCATCCTCGCCGGCCCACCGAGCGAACTCCCCGTCGATCTCTTCGCGCCGCTCCATTGACCCAGGCCTGTCCCGAACGACCGGCCGCGCGCAGTCTTACTCCTGGGGGATATCATACGGGCCGAAACATCTCGACCCGTAAAACATGTGGCAGGGCGATCGTCCCGGAACAGGGGCGTCGGGGCCGCCCGGTTGCGTGAGGCGAGGGTCTCCCGCGAGATCCGATCGAAGCCCGCGAACGCGGGACCGATTGCGATCGCATCTCGCCTCGAAGCGAGCCTTTTCCCAAACCCATCTCGTGACCACCCCCCGACCCCTCAGGATCGGGGGCGTTCGGATATTCCCGGGCCGGTGAACCGGTCGAGCCGCCCATCGGGCCGATCCCGAAGGGTCCGCGCTCGTCGTATGGAGGGATTCCGCGATGCAAGGCGTTGAGGCAGGTCAAGAGATCGCGTCCAGGCCGCGCCGGGATCGGAGCGGAAGGCCGCGGGCCCGGCTGCTGACGTCGACGAGAGTCGGGCTGCTCCTCACCCTGACGGCCGTGCTCCCGTGGGTCGGCCCGTGGATCGAGACTCCCGGCGACCTGCCGATGCGGCGCTCCGCCGGGCGGCCGAAGGGACTGATCATCCACACGGCGATCGACCCGGCCGCGCGTTGGGCAGCCTCGATCGACGAGCAGCATCGGGTCGTGGTCCGACCGATCTTCGAGGGCAAACCCGCCCCGCGCCGGCTGGAGGTCGAGGGCCGCGCGAGGTCCCTGGCCTTCTCGCCCGACGGCCGACGCCTTGCTGTCGGCCGCCTCGCGGACGACATCTTGATCTTTGACCTCGATCGGGGAAGTCCTGGGCATCCGACGGCAATCCCTATCCAGAGGGCCTGCGACCTGCGGTTCACGCCCGACGGCAAGGCGCTGGCGGTCGCGTGTTCGCCCACCGACGAGGTCATCGTCTGGGATCTGGAGGCCCATCGCCCGCGGATGGTCCTGCGAGAGGCCGGCCAGCCGGTCTGGCGCCTGGCGATGTCGCCCGATGGTCGGTCGCTGGCCGGGGCAAGGCACGGCCGGGAAGGACCCGTTATCGTCTGGGACCTGACTGGCGACCAGCCGCGCCATCGGCTCTTTCCCGTGTCCGGAGCAGTGTACGCCCTGGCCTTTTCTCCCGACAGCCGACGGCTGGCGGCCTCAATGGGTGACCCGATATCGATCCGCAACTGGGATCTCGCCACCGGCACCACGGTGATGGAGGCCAATTGCGGCCCGTTACCGAGCCGGGGACTGGCCTTCTCTCCCGACAGCCAGACCCTGGCCGCCGCCGGCTCCGACGGCCTCGCGTACCTCCTCGACGCGGGGACCGGTCGCCAGCGGTGGCGACTCGACGCCGGGGCCGAGAGCCTCACGGGCGTCACCTTCACGCCCGACGGCCGCACTCTGCTGGCAACCGCGAGCGACGACGACATCCGCACCTGGGACCTCCCCGCGGATTGAGCCTGCTCGGGTGGGATCGGAATTCGCCTGAGCGTCGGGCCTTTCACGGCCTTGATCCGGGCGACTCGGCTCCCCTAAACTATCCCGGCGCGGGCCGCGGGCGGGCCGTCCCGCGGACGTCGCCGGCGCGATCAGGGGAGCTTTCATGGAATATCGACGGCTCGGAGCCTCGGGGTTCTCGGTGCCGGTCCTCGGCCTGGGAACGGGTACGTTCGGCGGCGCGGGCGACTTCGCCGGCTTCGGCCGGACCGACGTCCAGGAGGCAACCCGCCTGATCGATCTCTGCATCGACGCCGGACTGACCCTCTTCGACTCGGCCGATGCCTACTCGGCCGGCCAGGCCGAGGAGATCCTGGGACGGGCGATCGCGGGGCGTCGCGACCGGGTGATCGTGTCGACAAAGTCGGCGTTTCGAGTCGGACCGGGGCCGAACGACGTCGGATCGTCGCGGCATCACTTGATTCGGTCGGTCGAGGGGAGCCTCCGGCGGCTCGGGACGGATTACATCGACCTTTACCAGCTTCACGCCTTCGACCGGAGCACACCGGTGGAGGAGACACTCCGGGCTCTCGATGACCTGGTGCGCGCCGGGAAGATCCGGTACATCGGCTGCTCGAACTTCTCGGGTTGGCATTTGATGAAATCGCTGGCAATCTCGAAGGAGTACGGGCTCTCGCGATACGTGGCGCACCAGGCGTATTACTCACTGATCGGCCGCGATTACGAGTGGGAGCTGATGCCGCTCGGGCTGGACGAAGGGGTCGGACTGCTCGCCTGGAGCCCGCTGGGATTCGCCCGGCTGACAGGAAAGATCCGACGCGGTCAACCACTGCCCGAGACCAGCCGACTGCGCCACGCCGGGGCGATGTCGGGCGGGCCGAGCGTCCCGGATGAGTTGCTCTTCCGGGTCGTTGACGCGCTGTAGGCGATCGCGGAGGAGGTCGACAAGACGATCCCGCAGGTGGCGATCAACTGGGTGCTGCGGCGTCCCGGTCTCTGCTCGGCGATCCTGGGGGCTCGGGACGAGGGACAACTTCATCAGAACCTCGGCGCGATCGGCTGGGAGCTGACTCCAGAGCAGGTGGCCCGGCTCGACGCCGCGAGCGAGGTCCC
>DAHZZC010000161.1 GCA_027435495.1 Planctomycetales bacterium | reverse complement strand
GCGCCCCGCCCGTGCAGGAACAATGACCTCCCCGCGAGGAAACGCCACTCCGGGTTGACCGATCCGGGGGGCCTGCGTATGTTTCGAAAAGAGACTGGGTCCTGTCTCACTTCCGATTCCATGCAGGGATTCTCCCGCCCTCGCCACAGTACCGGTCGGCACCTTCCCCGCGTCCCTCTGGTTTCCCGGATAGGGATGTTCCATGCGCAAAAAAACGAAGATCCTGATCTGGGCCGGGACCGCCCTGGCGGCGATCACGGCGACTCCGGTTCTGGTCTGGCTCTCTCTGACCTATCAGCCCCCGTACTATCGGGCGATGATGCTCCAGTCGACCGAGCAGCGGCACCGAGGCGCCCGGAAATTCGTGGCGCAGGGACTCCAGCTTCGCAACGACATCTGCAACGAGCCAAACTGGGAGGCGATCTTTTCGGACCAGGAGGTCAATGCCTGGCTCGCGGAGGATCTGGTCCGGCACTTCGCCGATCAGCTCCCGCCCGAGGTCCACGAACCCCGCGTCCTCTTTGAGATGGACCGGATCGTCCTGGCGTTCGAGCTTCAGCAGGGGCGGATTCATTCGGTGATCACGGTCGTCGCCCGTCCGAGGGTCCCGGCCGGGAACACCGTTGAGCTCACCCTGGAGAGGATTCGGGCGGGAATCCTTCCGGTCCCGCCGGACAGCGTTCTCGATCGGATCGTTGAGTATTCGCGGTTCATGGGTGTCGACGTCGAGTGGACCCGTCGCGAGGGGTATCCGGTCGTCCTGGTCCGCTACAAGCCGAACCTCCAGCGCGACGATATCGAGCTCGAAGAAGTGCAGATCCGGTCGGGCCAGCTTCGGCTCGCCGGCCGGTCGGACCGGACCCGGGGTGCCTTTTACCGGCCGACACTCCCCTCGCGCAGAGTGCTTCAGTCGACGTTCCCGACCCGAAGGCTCCACCTGCTCCCGCCCGCAGGATCGATTCCGATCGGCCGGAGTTCCGCGATCCCGACAAGCTGACGACCCACCAGCCGGACCCGGATCAGGTCGTCGCGCCAATCGATCGAGGCAAACGACCCGGAATCGACCCGGCGGACGGTCCCGCGATCGCCCGAGATCGGTCCTTCGTAGTCGAGATAGATGACGCGATGGTCCGGCAAGGCCCGCGCGGAGAGCTCGACCCCGGGCACGATCGGGGCGTCGACCGCCCAGGTTCGGAGGGTTTCCCCGGATTCAAGCATCAGGTCCCAGTGAACGCCGTCCCACCGATGTTCCAGCAGTACGAACCTGGGCATGGAACCCTCCTCCCGGCCGATCTCGATCCGCGCGCCCCGGGCCATTCTCCATTCTGGAAGGGCCGTCAAGATCGGTGCGGCCGGCATCGGCGTCGTGTCCGACGCCCCGGTGGTAAGGATCGATCCCCGATGATCTTCCGTCGCGCCACGGCCGCTCGCATAATGGCATTTCTGCCGAGGATCGATCCGGGCCGCCGGTCGTGGCGACGGCCCATCTCCGTCGATCGAGGGCGGTCCCACACGAGGCGAGGTTCCCGGTGACTCCCAAAGAGGTCCTGGCCCTGATCCGACAGCGCGAGGTCACCACGGTCGACCTGCGGTTCATGGACTTTCCCGGCGTCTGGCAGCATTTCTCGATCCCGGCCGAGGCTCTCACCGAGGAGACCTTCGAGGAGGGAATCGGATTCGACGGCTCCAGCGTGATGGGATGGCGGGCGATTAACGAGGCCGACGTCCTGGTCGTCCCTCAGCCCGAGACGGCCGTGATCGACCCGTTCCCATCGCATCCAACCCTGACGATGATCTGCAACATCCACGACCCGATCACCCACCTCGACTACACCCGAGACCCCCGCAACATCGCCCGCAAGGCCGTTAGCTACATGCGAAACACCGGCCTCGCCGATGATTGCCTGCTCGCCCCTGAGCTCGAATTCTTCGTCTTCGACAACGTGCAGTACGACCAGCGCGGGCATGAGGCGTTCTATCATGTCGACTCAGTCGAGGGCGCCTGGAACCGGGGCCGGGCCGAGACTCCGAACCTCGGTTACAAGGCCGGCTCGGGGCTCGGATATTTCCCCTGTCCGCCGACGGATAGCCTGGTTGACCTTCGCTCCGACATGGCCAACCGGATGAACGAGTGCGGGATCGCGACCTCGGCGCACTTCCATGAGGTCGCGACCGGCGGCCAGTGCGAAATCGACCTGATGCCCGCCGGCCTGGTCGACGCGGCCGATCACGTGATGCTCGCCCGCTATATCATCCGGAACGTCGCCCGACGCGCCGGCAAGACCGCGACCTTCATGCCGAAGCCGCTCCACGGCGATAACGGCTCGGGTATGCACACCCACCTGACCCTCTGGAAAGACGGCGAGCCGCTCTTCGCCGGTCAGGGCTACGCGGGGCTGAGCGACCTGGGGATTCACGCGATCGGCGGGTTGCTCCGCCACGCGACGGCCCTCTGCGCCTTTGCCAATCCCACGACCAATAGTTACAAGCGGCTGGTCCCCGGCTTCGAGGCGCCGACGAAGGTCTCGTACAGCCGGCGCAACCGGGCGGCGATCGTCCGTGTCCCGGTCGGGAGCCCGAGCCCGATCAACCGTCGGATCGAGTACCGAGGCCCCGACGCCGCCGCAAATCCCTACCTGTTGTTCTCGGCGATGCTGATGGCGATGATCGACGGCATTCAGAACCGGGTCCGCCCCGGCGAACCGCTCGACAAGGATATCTACGACCTTCAGCCCGAGGAACTGGACAACGTTCCGACCACGCCCAGGTCGCTCGAAGCCTCGCTGGAGGCCCTTCGAGCCGACCACGAGTTCCTGC
>DAHZZC010000160.1 GCA_027435495.1 Planctomycetales bacterium | reverse complement strand
CACCGTCCGGCTCGGCGAGGGTTCTCGACTCGCGTTCACGACCGACGCCTTTGTGGTGAAACCGCTTTTCTTCCCGGGCGGCGACATCGGCCGCCTGGCCGTCTGCGGGACGGTGAACGACCTCGCCGTCGGCGGCGCCGATCCGCTCTACCTTTCGGCGGCCTTCATCCTCGAAGAGGGCTTCCCGCTGGCCGAGCTCGATCGGATCGTCCGCTCGATGCGGGCCGCCTGCGACGAGGCGGGCGTCGAGCTGGTCACCGGCGATACAAAGGTCGTTGACCGCGGCAAGGCCGACGAGGTCTTCATCACCACCGCCGGGATCGGCCTGGTTCCGGATGCTGTGAATCTCTCGATCCGATCGGCGCAGCCCGGCGATCGCTTGCTCGTCTCCGGGACGATCGGAGATCACGGCGTCGCGATCCTGTCGCTGCGCGAGGGGATCGGGTTCGAGACCGAGTTGCGGAGCGACTGTGCCCCGTTGATCGGTCTGACGAGGACGATGCGGACGGTCTGTCCGTCGATCCGATCGATGCGCGACCCGACCCGCGGGGGCGTGGCGAGCGTCCTGAACGAGCTCGCTGTGGCGTCCGGGGTGGGCGTCCGAATCGAGGAAACCTCGATCCCGGTTCGCCCCGAGGTCCGCGCCGCCTGCGAGCTTCTGGGCCTCGACCCGCTCCTCGTCGCGAACGAGGGAAAGCTGATCGCCGTTGTCCCGCCCGAGCAAGCCTCTGAGCTGCTCGACGCCATGCGGGCGCACCCGCTCGGCCGCGACGCCGCGATTATCGGCGAGGTCGTGGCCGAGCATCCGGGGATGGTTTCCCAGCGCTCGGGTATCGGCGAGCGGTTCGTGATGATGCCCGCGGGCGAGCAACTGCCGAGGATCTGCTGACCCGCCAGAGCGGGCCGGCTCGCACGCGATGGCCGGGCGCCGAAACGCCGTCAGAACATCTTGACCATCAGCCCGCCGTCAACCACGATCGTCTCGCCCGTGATGTAGCTCCCCGCATCGCTCGCGAGCAGAAGCGCAGGGCCGATCAACTCGTCGGGGCGGCCCCATCGGCCGAGGATCGTCCGACGCGCAAAGATCTCTTGCTGCTCCGGGGTCAGCAACCCGGCGGGCCGGTCGGTCAGGAACGGACCGGGCGCGATCGTGTTGACGGTCACGCCGTCGGCGCCCAGGTCGTTCGCCATCGCCCGGGAGAGGCCGATCAGGCCGCTCTTGGTGGCCGAGTACGTGCTACGTCCGGGCGCCGAGGTCAGGCCGAGGACGGACGAAATCTGGATGATCCGGCCCCACCGGCGTTCTCGCATCGGGCCGACCAGCGCTCGGGCCAGGGCCATGCACGAGCCAAGGTTCAGCTCGACGAGCCGGTCCCAGTCGTCGTCCTGAAGCTGCTCGATCGGCTGCGGCGTGTTGCTCCCGGCATTGTTCACCAGGATGTCGACCCGCCCCATCGCGGCGACGGATTTCTCGGCGAGCCGGCGGGCCTCGTCGCGCTTCGAGAGATCGGCGACGAGATACGCGACCTTCCGGCCGGTGGCCGAGGCGATCTCGTCGGCGGCGGCCTTCAGTTCGTCGTCGTGCCGGCTGGCAAGGACGAGATCGGCGCCGGCCTCGGCGAATCCCCGCGCCATCGCCTTGCCGAGCCCCTTGCTGCCTCCGGTGACGAGCGCCACGCGCCCGGTCAGGTCGAAGAGCGGACCGATCATCGCGTTCTCCCTGGTCGAGAAATCGGCGGAGCGGGCCGCGGCGGACGCTTCCATCGGGCCGCCCGCGAGGATGGAATCCTGGTCGTCGGAAGCGGGATTCTAACCGATCGCAAGCCCGCGCGAAGCGCCCCACAACGGGTTGATAGGCCCCTGAGACTCCAGGACTCAAGGACCAGCGACCAGGAATCAGGGCGATTGGAAGTCGGCGACTGTCGGGATAGACTCGGATCAACACCCGGATCCGGTCGGATTCGGGACCCAAGACCGGCAACCTGGAGGGATCGCAGCCATGGAGAAGCGTCTGATTCCGGCGATGTTCGCCCTTGTTTTCGCCCTCGCGACGACGGGAAAGGCCGGGGACGAGACACGACCCGTTCGGATGGGGAGCGGCGCCCTGACTTTTGAGACCGTCCCCGGCTGGGGCCTGGCGCCCGACGGCAAATCCGCGATCGGACCTTGCCACGGCGGCGTCGCCGTTGGCAAGGACGGAACGATCTACACCAGCTCCCACGCCGGCGTCTTTGCCTTCTCGCCCGAGGGCAAGGTCCTCCGCACCTTCCCGGGCGAGAAGTATTCCGACATCCACGACCTGAAGATCCGCGAGGAAGGCGACACCGAATTCCTCTACGGCGCACGGAACAACAACCGCGAGGGGATCAAGTTCGACGCCCGGACCGGCGCGATCACGCTGCACCTGCCGTTCCCGACGGAATCGGGCCTCAATCTGAAGAAGTTCATGCCAACCGCGATCACCGTGGCGCCCGACGGCTCGATCTACCTCTCCGACGGCTATGCCAGCGACCATATCTTCAAGTTCGACAAGGATGGTAAGTACCTGATGCACTTCGGTAG
The DNA here is from genome assembly GCA_027435495.1 of Planctomycetales bacterium. Taxonomy (GTDB): domain Bacteria; phylum Planctomycetota; class Planctomycetia; order Isosphaerales; family Isosphaeraceae; genus JAKAUH01. The sequence goes on along the minus strand of DAHZZC010000160.1, from coordinate 616 downwards.
CCAGGGCGACGGGTTGAAGCAGTTTCACACCGCGCACGGGATGACACTCGACACCCGATACAACCCGCCCCGTCTGCTGATCTGCGACCGTAACCACCAACCAAAGGGCCGCCTGCTGCACTATAGCCTCGAAGGCGAATTCCTCGGCGAGGTCGTCACCGGTCTGGGAATGCCGACGTCAGCCTCCGTCCGCGGCGATTATGTTTCAGTACCCGATCTCCACGGCCGCCTTGTGGTCCTCGACCGGACCAATTCGGTCATCGCCGTTCTCGGATACAACGCCGATCCCAAAAAGGGCGGGAACTACAACATCCCTCAGGAGAAGTGGATCGAGGGCGTCTTCAGCGGCACCCACGGCTCATCCTGGGACCACGAAGGGAACCTTTACGTTCAGGACTGGAACGTCTCGGGCCGGATCATGAAACTGGTGCGAGTGAAGCCGTGAATCGGGGTTTCGGTAGGAATGGCCCTGGCGTGAGGCCGGACCACGGCACCGAGTCCCGTTTGGAGTCACTCGCCCATGGACGGCTGGAGCCGGCTCCTCCAGGAAGATGGAGCCGGCCGCAGCCGAAACGAACGCACCCATTGCCGGCTGGTGCCCGTTCCTCCCGATGGC
>DAHZZC010000159.1 GCA_027435495.1 Planctomycetales bacterium | reverse complement strand
GTTCGAGGCGATCGCCATCGAACCGGCCGAGGAGACCGCGACCGCTCTCGGCGCCCAGGTCCAGGGCCAGGTAGTTGCTTGTCTTGGACATTGACATCGATCCTCGAAACACGGGCGGCGGCGTTGGCGGTGGCGATGGCGATGGCGATGGCGTCAGGATGCTCCGGAAGGGATGATCGCCCATCATAAGAGCCCGCCGGGCGCCGGACAAGCGAGCATCGGGGTGGGGGTGGAGCGTTCGGCCCGATCCGGGGCGGAGTCTCGCTATCGGAGGGTCGATGGTTATCCGAGGGCCTGGACCTCGGCGTTGCGTCGGGCCTTCCTGGCGATCACCTGCCGCTCTCGCTCCTCTTCGAGGAGTTCGCTCATCACCCGGAACAGGTCGGCGCGGACGAGGTAATACTCGGTGCGTGTTTGCGGGTCCACGATCGGAACCGGCTCGCCTCCGGCCTGCTCGACCGCCTGATGCTGCTCGCTGGTCATGGTCGTCATGGCGACTCCTCCGTCCCGTGCCGGTTCGTTGAAGGCCCTGGGTCCACCGTAACGGTACCACGGCGAGGGTTCAAGCCGCCTCGCTCGACGCGACCCGTGCCCCCGCCTATACTGGCACCATGAAGGGTTTTGCCGATCTTTATGCCCTGCTCGACGAGACCACGAAGACCGGCGCGAAGGTCGAGGCGTTGCGCCGGTATTTCGCGACGGCTCCGCCAGCCGATGCGGCCTGGGCGGTGTACTTCCTGATCGGTCGGAAGCCGAGGCAGGTCGTCGCGACCGGGCGGTTGCGGGCCTGGGCGGCCGAGGCGGCCGGCATCCCCGACTGGCTCTTTCAGGAGTCGTACGACGCGGTCGGCGACATCGCCGAGACGATCGCGCTGTTGCTCCCGCCGCCCGAGAAATCGAGCGATCGGCCGCTTGCCGAGTGGATCGAGGCGCGGCTGCTCCCGCTCCGGGGTCGCGACGAGGACGCCCAGCGGCTCGCGATGCTCGACGCCTGGCGCGAGCTCGACGACCGAGAGCGGTTCGTCTGGAACAAGCTCATCAGCGGCGGGTTCCGCGTGGGGGTCTCTCAGCAACTGGTGACGCGGGCCCTCGGCGAGGCCGCCGGGATCGACCCGGCCGTCGTCGCGCATCGCTTGATGGGCAACTGGGAGCCCTCCGAGGCGTTCTTCGCCCGCCTGACCGCCCTCGACGCCGCCGACGCCGACCTTAGCCGGCCCTATCCCTTCTTCCTCGCCCACGCCCTGGAACAGCCGCTCGAAGCGCTGGGAGGCCGAGACGCGTGGCAGGCCGAATGGAAGTGGGACGGCATCCGGAGCCAGCTTATCCGCCGCGGGGGTCAGACGTTCCTCTGGTCGCGGGGTGAGGAACTCGTCACCGAGCGCTATCCCGAGATCGCCGCGATGGGCGAGGCCCTTCCCGACGGCACCGCGATCGACGGCGAGATCCTCCCCTGCTCCGAGGGCTGCGTCTTGCCGTTCGCTCAGCTCCAGCGTCGGATTGGGCGGAAGGCGGTCACGAAGGCGATCCTGGCGCAGGTCCCGGTCGTCCTGGTCGCTTATGATTTGATGGAAAGCCAGGGCGAGGACATCCGCGCTCGACCGCTTCGGGACCGACGCGAGGCGCTCGCAACGATCATCGAAAGCCTGCTTGCCGAGACGCCCGCGTTCCGGTCAAGGGTCTGGCTTTCGCCGATCGTGGAGGATTCGACGTGGGAGGGTCTTGCGGGGTCGTGGGCGGGCAGCCGAGCGAGGCAGGCCGAGGGGCTGATGCTCAAGCGTCGGGAATCGGCGTACGGCGTGGGGCGACGTCGGGGCGACTGGTGGAAGTGGAAGGTCCAGCCGCACACGATCGACGCGGTTCTGATCGCGGCCCAGCGCGGGAGCGGGAAGCGGGCGAGTCTTTACACCGATTACACGTTCGGCGTCTGGGACGACGCGGGGAAGCTCGTCACGATCGCGAAGGCGTACTCGGGCCTGACGGACGCCGAGATTCGCCGTGTGGATGCGTTTGTCCGGCGGAACATGGTTGAGAAGTTCGGGCCTGTCCGAACGGTGAAGCCCGAGCTGGTCTTCGAGCTGGCGTTTGAGGGCTTGAACCGATCGCCGAGGCACAGGTCGGGGATTGCGGTCCGGTTCCCCCGGATTCTGAGGTGGCGCGAGGACAAGCCCGCCGCCGAGGCCGACTCGCTCGCGACCGTCCGGGCGCTACTGCCGCCTGAGGAGGTCCGAGAGGAGAAGTCAGGAACCACGAAAAGGACGAAGGGCACGAAAGTGTCGGGATGAGGTTTCGCCTCGATCATCTCTCCTGCTTCGCGCACCAGGCGAGGTGGTTGAGGAAGGTCACGGCGAGGTCGGGGTCATCGAGCAGGTAGCCCGGCGAGGCGGGATCGACCCGGCGATCGAACTCGGCTGCGATCGGGCCAGAGAGGCGAGGCGCGGCCTTCTCGCGAAGGTCGGCGAGGTAGCCGGCGAGGTATGCGCGATCGTCGGGACCGAGCGGTGCCTGGCGGTCGATGGTCCAGGTTCGGTGCTGGCAGTTGGAGAGTCCGGCGGCGCGGAAGATCGGGCGGAGATCGCGGCCGACGTAGAACTTCCTCGGCTTGGGCGAGAGATCGATGAGCGCCTTCAATTCGGCTCGACGAAGCGCCAGCTCGACCTCGACCGGCCAGGGGAGCAGGACGTGGTGGAACTCGTCGTTCTCGAAGACGGCGACGATCCCGCCCGGCCGCGCGACCTGCTCCATCTTGCGGAGGGCCTCGACGGGATCGGGGAGGCTGTAGAGGCTCTGGGCGCACCAGACGAGGTCAAAGGGGTCGTCGGGGATCGGGAGGTGATCGAGGTCAGCGCGGGCGAAGGTGACGCGGTCGCTGAGCGAGGCGGCTTGAACCTCGCGGCGGGCGAGTTCGAGGAAGGCGGGAGCAATGTCGACGGCCAGCACGTGTGCCCCCTTCTCGGCCAGCCATCGGGAATAGACGCCGTCGCCGCAGGCGAGGTCGAGGACGCGGTCTCCGGGCCGGATTGGCAGGCCCTCGATCAGGGCGCGCAGCTCGCGCCCGAAGGCACGATGATAGGCCGAGAGGGTCTCCGCATAGCCGGGGAGCCCGTCGTCGGACGTGTTTCCGGACATGTTCATCCTCCGGGATTGAGGTCTCCTGGCCTCCCAGGAAGCAATCGGGATGCCAGAAGGGCTGCGGCCACCTCGCCCTGGATGGGCACGGCCGGTAGACTCTGGGGAACGGACGACCGATCGGGCCGAAGGAGAGCCGCGATGTCGATGACAAGGACGATTTTGCTGGCGGCGATGGGCGGGGCGATGATCGGGGCGGGTGTCGTCGCGGAGGAGCCGGGCCGGCTCCCGCGACCGCCGATGCAGGGCCAGCCCTGGACGCCGCCGAAGGCCGAGGTTTCCGCCGCGCTGGTCGAGGCGGCTCGGGTGCTGTTTGACCAGGGGCTGGCCGATCCTCGCGGGTGCGGATACCGGCAGGTCGAGCTGGCGGGCGAGGTCGAGGAACTTCGTTTCGATTCGAGGCCGAAGCCGACGATCCATGCCTTCGTGCTGCCGTTCGACGCGACCGGAGGTCCGCGATACGCCGTTGCCTGGAACGGGCTGGTCTACCCGGTGACGAAGCTTGGTCCGGCGGCCGACCTCGACGCCGATCTTTTCGCGCTCAAACGTGCGGTCGAGCCGTCGTCGAAGGGAGGGCGACCGCAAGCGCTGGGCTTCCGCTTCGCGAAGGATCCAATCCGTGGCGGCCGGGCAACCAGCGACATCGGGGCCGCCCGGCAGGGTGACCTGTCGCTGATGAAGGTCGTCTTTCTGCTTCGTCTGGGCCGGGGCGACCTTGCCGAAACCCTCTGGAAGGCCGGGATGAAGGCTTCCTACACGGAGCAGGGCGCCGAGGCGTCCGACCCCTACCCGCAGCTTGCCAGCGACTGGGAATGGGGGCTGTTCGGCCTCGCCGCGATGGCCCACGAGCGAGGCGACGACCCGCTCGCCCTGGCGACGGTCCGGGAACTGGTGAGAGTCCGTGCGCTCGTCGCGAAGCGAGTACCCGAGGGGCCTACGAGGCCAACCTTCTTCATCGATTTCCTCGAACAGATCCCGCGATTCCTCGCCGACCAGGAACGCCGCGCCCGTGCGGCGTCGCAACTGCCCCGTCGCGAGCCTCGCGACCGGATCGCCGGCCTGATCCGCGACCTCGACGAGATCCGAAGGGGCACGCGCTGGCCCTACTGGACCGATCCGATGGCCTCGCCGACGGCCCGGGCGCTCATCGCCGAGGGGGACGCGGCGGTCGGCCCGCTCCTCGATTGTCTTGAGCACGACGACCGCCTCACGCGGGCGGTTCAGACCATGCAGGACAGGCTGGGACCGGGCGGGGGCCTGTCGACCCGGCGTGATCTCGGATTCCTGGAGGTCGTTGGCGTCGAACAGATCGCCACAGGAGTGCTCGAGAAAATCCTCGGCACGCACGATTTCGGCCCGTGGCCGCCGGAAGTCATGGCCCTGGAAAGGAAGCTGACGCGCGCCGAGCTTGCGGCCAGAATCCGCGCGTACTGGAAGAAGAACCGCGGCCTCCGCGAGCAACTCGCCCCGGGCCATTCCGGACGATAGACTCGTGGACGGGCGATTCGGCGCCATCAAAACCTTCCCGGAGATCACGATCCCATGGCCCCTGGTCCGATCTCTGTGTCTCTGAGTCTCTGTGGTTTCATCCGGCGACAACATGCACGAATCTGATTTGATCCTCACGTTGACGGGTGGGCTGGCGGCGGCGCTGGTTTGCGGGTATGGGTCGCTCCGGCTGGGGCTCTCGCCGATCGTCGGCTACCTGGTGGCGGGCCTGATCGTGGGCCCGTACACGCCGGGCTACGTCGCCGATCGGACGATCGCCGAGCAATTCGCCGAGGTGGGGATCATCCTGCTGATGTTCGGCGTCGGGCTGCAATTCCATCTGGAGGAGCTGCTGGCGGTCCGGAAGGTGGCCGTTCCGGGGGCGCTGGCGGGGGCCGCGGCGGCGGCGATCGCCGGGACGCTGGTCGGGTTGGCGGCCGGCTGGGGGTTCAAGGCGGGAGCCGTCTTCGGGCTCTCGATCTCGATGGCGAGCACGGTGGTGCTGCTCCGGGTGCTCTCGGATGCGGGCGAACTGCACACGCGCGCCGGCCGCGTCGCGGTCGGCTGGCT
>DAHZZC010000158.1 GCA_027435495.1 Planctomycetales bacterium | reverse complement strand
AGCTCGAGTTCGATCCCGCCCCGGCAGGCGGCGGGTCGATCCGAACCGAAAGGATGTCGCCGTGCGAGTTGATCGCAATCCCCGAGGCGATCCGACGACGACCCGAGGCGCCGCTGCCGCCCCCGCCGGTGTACTCCAGCGCCACGACCGATTCCCGAGCACGGGCCATCGCCGCGTCAATCTGCCGCTCATACTCGTCGAGGAAGGCGAGCATCTTCTCGGCGCGTCGGCCGTTGTCGACGTTCTCGGCCGGATCAGCCCCATCAGATCCACTCAACGTCCCGGTGGCCGGCCTGGTCACGGCATCGGCCCGGCGATCGTTCCGGACACCCTCGGGCGTGAGTGAAGCGTGTGAGAGCATCCCCGAGGTCCGGGGTCCGACGACATCGCGGCTCCGCAGGACCAGCCACGCCCCGATCGCCGAGACCACCATCGCCACCGCAACCGCGACGCCCAGCGTGGGCGCAACCCGAATGGCCGGGCTCGCCGACCGAGCCGGGAAACCAGCGCCGCGGGGTTGAGGGGGTTGGGTGGAAATGGTCATCGGCTCTCGCAGTTCATTTCATCCTTCGCTCGATTCGAGGGAACGATCCCCCTCGATGGGACAACGGCCGCCCTCCGCGACAGCGACCAACCCAAACGAGCGTGGATCGGGTCATCGGACGTAAAGAAATCGGATGGAAAATCCCGTATGAAAGATGGAAAAATCCCAGGTCACGATCCCAAAACAACTTTCGTCCATCTTCTCATTAAAATTCGTCTTTTATCAATCGATTTTTCACAAAATCTCAGTAAATCGGCCGGGAGTCGCGCCCATCGGGCGGCATGGGCGTGCCCAGTTCCACCGGGTCGAAGCCGAAGTGGTCCGGGCCGCCTGTCGGCCTGGCTTGAGGTGTTTTCGCCGGCGTGATCGCAACCGGAGGTCGGATCGACTCGGCACGGGCAATCTGGTGCGAATCCACCTCCACGCGCCCGCGAGCGCCGTCGATCGCGCCACGATCATGCGGGCGTCCACGATCGGAATTCGGTTCCGGAGCGGGTTCCTCAACGAGGAGATCCTCAGCCGACCGAATGGGGTCGCGCTCGGCAATCCGCTCGTCGCCCCCGATCTCGCCAACCGTGGAATCGACCTCGGCCGGGTCGTGGACGGGGGGCCCGACCAGCGCCGGGACCGGCCCGGCAAGCGCCAGCTCGCGGGCCTCAGCCTCCAGACGCCATTGCCAGGCCACCGGCAGGACGATCGAAAGCATCAGGATGGAGGCCGCCAGGCTCGCCAGGGCCACCCGACGAACCGCCGACGGCAGCGGCCGGAATCTCCAGTCGGCCGACTCACGCCATCCAACCGCCTCGATCACCTCGCGAAGCGTGTCCTGCACCCAGGCCGCCTGCATCGGCCGATCGTCATCAAGCCCCGACCAGGCTGTCACGGTCGCCGTCGCCGATGCCGAGCCCGAGGACCCGCCCTCCCTCGCCGCGATCCGGTGCTCCAGCGCCGGCCAGAGCGAGACCGAGAGCGAGGTCTCATCCTCAGGCGCCGTCGCGGCGACAGCGGCCAGCACCCCCATCGCCGAGCCGAGCCCGGCCCGGCCGCGCCGGCAGTCCGGACAACGCGCCAGGTGCCGCGCGATGGTCCGACGCTCCCTGTCACCAAGATCATCCGCCCCCGCATACAGGGGCAGGCGACCTCGGATCCATTCGCAGGAGGGATTATCCATCGTCGCGCCCCTCATCCGGCTCAGCCTCCGTGTGCCCAACCGACGCCCCATCCTGACGGCGTCCCCAGATCTCGCGGAACTTCTCCCGGGCCTTCGCCAGCCGCCACCGGACCGTCGCCTCGCGACGACCGACAATCGCCGCAACCTCCGAGGACGAAAAACCCTCCAGGTCGCGGAGCACCAGTATCGTCCGATAGCTGACCGGCATCATCCCCAGGACATGATGAACTTCCTGTGCCAGTTCGGCCCGGCCCCGAGGATCCGGGTCGGATAACTCCAGAATCGCCTGACCGTCCCCATCCGTTCGGTCGATCGACGCGGCCGTCGTCGTGTTCCGGGCACTCCGAAGCCAGTCGAGCGCCAGGTTGACCCCAATCCGAAACAACCAGGGGCCAAACCGGCGGGCCGTGTCAAATCGATCAAGCCGGGTATAAACCCGCCAGAACGTCTCCTGCGCCAGGTCTCGCGCCTGCTCCGGGTCGTGGACCAGCCGGAGCAACACGCGAATCAACTTCCGCTCGTAACGCCGGACCAGCACCGCAAACGCCGGGTGATCGCCACGTCGTGCTCGCTCGACCAGCATTGCGTCATGGAGGTGCGACTCGTCGCCCATTCCGGCCGGGCCGGGGTCCGCGGTTCGTCCCGCGCGTGCGGGTGCCCGCACGGGAGGGGCCAACCCATCCGATTCGACCTGCAAACGGGCATCCATTGTGATCCCGGGCTTCGCCGGCTTCTCCATCGCGTGACCTCCTCACGCTGTTTATGATACGATGAAGCCTTCCCCGAGCGCTGGATCTTTTTTCCCATTTCCTGGACGATCGCCGCAAGGCCACTGCGGGGCCAGAAGGCCGGTTGAATCACGCAAAGCCTTTGCAGTTCAGTGACTCGGGCGATCGCCGGCCGGTGATTCCGTCTGGCGGCGAGGAAATTTGGGAGAGGTTGGTGCCGGAGGATCGGGGAGGAGGGCGGAGATGCTGACCAGCATGACGATCCCGGGAATCTATCGCGGCGGCAAGGTGGAGCTGGCGGAACGACCGGAGGGGCTGGTCGAATCGGCCCCCGTGCTGGTGACGTTCGTGCCTGAGGGGACACGGGTCGAACCGATGGCCTCGGGCCCCCCGGCCGACGAGGCCGAGGCGGCCCGGCGTGGGGCCGGAGATCAACTCATCAAAATGCTCCGTGAGGGTCTCGATCTCGGAGGCCCTCCCTATCCAGGTCGGAAGGAACTTTATGATCGCGACCAACGGTTCGCTGGGGGCTCCGAGCCGGGAGATGATTGACACGAACGTCCTCGTGTACGCCGTCGACCGTTCTCGGGCCTCAAGCATCGGATCGCATACGACCTTCTGGACGACCTGGTCGCCCGGGACGTCCTGACGGTCAGCGCCCAGGTTCTGAACGAATTCTACTCGGTGGTCACCCGGAAGAAAGGTCTGATGCTCCATGAAGATGCGGTGCGCTATATCCGGGCGGCGGCCGCGGCCTCGGTCGTCCTGCCCTTGACCCTCTCCAGGACCTTGCTCGCCCTGGAAACGGTGGCGCGCCATGGCTTCTCGTTCTGGGACGCCCTGATCGGGTCGGCGGCGCGCGAGGGCGGGATCTCGACCCTCGACACCGAGGACTTCCCGCACGGTCGAGAGATCGAGGGAGTCCGGATCGTCGACCCGTTCGCGGTCGCCTCCTGACGGACCGACCGGCCGCCGAGGATCCGGCGGCGGGGAATGGCTCCCGGTCCCGCACCGCCGTATGATGGGGCCCGGCCGTCGGCCGATGACATTGGGGGTTCGTCATGGGATCGGTCGGGGCGGGGTCGTCGATGAAGGTCTTCGGCGCCGAGATCGTGCTCTGCCCGGTGGAGGCTCGCGCCGAGGCGCTCGAGGTCCTGTACCGCCGGATGCCCCAGGCGTTCCGGAAGCACCTGATCGCCGAGGTGCTCGCCGATGAACAGCGCGGCGAGGTCGATCTCGCCGGGCTCTGGGTGGCCCGAATTCGATCGGGGCGGATTGTCGGCGCGATGATGACGCAGGCAATGCCCGGCCGGAGCGCTGCGGTCTGGCCGCCGGAGGTCAGCCCGTCGTGGCGTCGCAACGCGATCGCCTCGGCGATGGTCCGCCAGGCGATCGACGACCTGGCGAGCCGGGGCTTTCGCCTGGTCCAGGCGGCGCTCGACGAGTCGGCCGGCGATCAGGCCGGGCGCGACCTGGCGCGTGGGGGGCTGCCGCGCGTCACCGAATTGCTCTACCTCTCGCGTGAGACGGCGGCTCCGCTCCCCAAACCCGACCGGCCGTTGGCCCTCGATTTCGAATGGTGGCCGTTCGAGGCGTCGATCGAGGACGAGTTCCGCGCGGCGATGCAGGCGTCCTACGAGGGGAGCCTGGACATGCCCGAACTGGAGGGCGCCCGGGGGCTCGACGAGATCGTCGAGGGACACCGAGCCGCCGGGCTCTTCGTCGCCGATCGATGGCGGCTGGGACGGCTACCCGGCGAGCCATCGGCCCGAGCGGTCCTCCTCATGACCGCGGTTCAGGCCCGCGACGCCTGGGAAGTGGTCTACCTCGGGCTCAGTCCCTCGGCGAGGGGCCGCGGACTTGGCCGCGCCGCGATTGATTACGCGCTGCGGTTCGCGCGCCAGCACGCCCCGGTCCTGGAACTGGCCGTCGACCTGCGGAACACGCCAGCGGTCCACCTCTATCAATCGACCGGCTTCGTCCCCCGCCTCCGACGCACCGTCCACCTGACCCTGCTGGGGACAAATCCCTCGGAAAAGCCGTAACCACGAAACCAATTTAGAAAAAAACAACCACGAAATACACGAAAATATAAAGAATCCCGAGCTCTATGCCTTCCGGAGAGTTAACCCAATCGATCTTCCGAGGAGGACTTCTGCGGGTTGAGGAGATCGATCAACGGTATCGTATTCTCGCCTTCGATGCGCATCTTTCGGTGGGCCGAGCCAACAACGAGATCAAAATCCTTCCTTTTTTCGTGTTCTTCCGTGTTTTTTCGTGGTTGCTCCGGATTTCCCGATTCCTTCGTGGTTGCTTCCGGATTCGTGGTCTCTCAGCGAGCGGCGGCCCGGAATCGGGAGGAGTCGCCCTGTTCGAGATAGATCACCGCCTCGGCGATCTTGACGGCGTGATCGGCGATCCGTTCGAGGTTTCGCGCTGTGTTGACCAGGCGGAGGAGCGCCTCGGCTCGTTGCGGAGCCAGGACAATCTCCTGCTTGAGCTGTTTCTGCACGGCCCGATAATCGCGGTCGACGCGGTGGTCGGCCTCGATCACAGCGCGGGCCAGGGCGACATCGGCCCGGGTGAGAGCGTCGAGGCTATCGTGGACCTGGTCGAGGGCCTCCAGGCCGAGGTCTTCCAGCGCCTGGGGAATCGGTGCCGACTGGGGTCCGGCGGCCATCTTCTTGACGCGCTTGGCGATATGGCGGGCGAGTCCGCAGAGCCGGTGCAGGTCGCCGTTGATCTTCAGGGCCGAGGCGACCCGCCGGAGGTCGGAGGCGACCGGCTGGTGCAGCGCCAGCACGCGGATACATTCCTGCTCGATCTGCATTTCCCAGCGGTCGGCCAGGCGTCGCTGGCGTTTGACCTCACGGGCCTGGTCGAGCCGGCCGTCGCGCAGGGCCCGGACCGAGCGATCCAGCGCCTCTTCCACGACGGCAGCGAACTTCAGGAGCTCGGCCCAGAGCCCCTCCATGTCTCGGACGAAGCATCGGCTCACCGA
>DAHZZC010000157.1 GCA_027435495.1 Planctomycetales bacterium | reverse complement strand
CCAGTCGATCCCTGTGAACGCAAACCGGGCTGCCCAGGTTGGGAAGAAGCAGAGGAAGAAGGCTTCAAAGAACTCTTTCAGGAGCACCTTGAGACGTTGATCGTGATCCTGAGTGTCGGGCGGCGGCATGATCGAGATCCCCAGGAGCCCCGGACCGGAATCGACGGGACGGACGGATGATGATTCTGTCGATGATCGACCGACTCCACCAGTCATCGGTGTGGCTGTGTGGGTGGAGGCGAATCGCCCGATCACGACTGAGTCCGAGAGCCCAGCGAGGGCCCGTGGTGTGCGATCCGGCCTTCCACGGACTTTCGCGAGGCTCGGTGGTGTGATCGTACCTTCGTAGGGCATCCTTCGGTGGGCGGAGCCCACCCTACGACGCTGATCCAGGGGCTCTCCCGCGGGGTTCCAGCAAGATCGAACGGGCGTTTTTCTCAAGGCCCGACGATCTTGAGGATGCGGTTGTTGCTGCTGTCTGAGATGTAGAGGGTGCCGTCGGCGGCGACGTACACGCCGTGCGGCTGGGCCAGCTCGGCGGCGGCGGGCGGGCCGTTCAGGCCGTTCGGACCCTTGTGGCCCGTGCCGGCGACCGCGCGGATCGTCCCGTCCTCGGGGCGGTAGAGGCGGATGCGGTGGTTTTCAGTGTCGGCGATGTAGACCTGGCCGCGGGCGTCGGTGCAAAGGTGCTTCGGGCCGTTCATCCGGGCCTGGCGGGCGTCGCCGCCGTCGCCGGAGTCACCCTTCTTGCCGTCGCCGGCGACCGTCCGGATCCGTCCCGATCGGTCGACCACTCGGAGCGCATGGCCGCCTCGTTCGAGGATGTAGACATTTCCCTGTCCGTCCAGCGCGACGGCCCTTGGGTCGACCAGCGGCGACGTTCGCGCATCGTCGCCGTCGCGGGGGACGCCCTTCGTGCCGTTGCCCGCGATCGTCGAGACGATCCCGGTGGCGAGGTCGACACGTCGGACGCGTCGGTTGTCGAGGTCGGCCAGGACGATCGCATTCGCGGCCCGATCCACGGCGATGCAGTAAATCCCGCCGAAGTCGGCACGGGTCGCCGGGCCGCCGTCGCCCGAGTAGCCCTTCTGGCCCGTGCCGACGATCGTCTCGATCCGGCCGGTGTGGGCGTCGACCTTCCGGACGCGGTTGTTCCACGAGTCGGCGACCAGGATATCGCCGTTTTTGAGCACCGCCAGGTGATGCGGCCCGTTGAGCCGGGCTTTTGAGGCAGGTCCGCCGTCGCCCTGGTCGCCGGGCTGGCCGTCGCCGGCGATCGTCGAGACGATCCCATCCGGGCCGATTTTCCGGAGGCGGTGGCCGGTCATCTCGACGAAGTAGAGCGTCCCATCGGCGCCGAAGTCGACCGCGAACGGCGAGACCAGTCTCGCGCGATCGGCCGGGGCGCCGTCGCCGCCGGTCCCGCCGCCGGCGACCAGTTCCAGTCGTGTTGTCGGTGCCTCGGCCGGCTGGGCCGGGGCGGCCTGTCCGACGATCGCGAGCATCAGAAGGATCGGGGCCATGGACGTTCCTTTCTCGTTCCCGGGTGTCGATCGGTCCCGGCCGCTGCGCGCGGCCTCCGGCCGGTTTACCAGGACGGTCGGCGCCCATCAAGCCTCGGGCCGGTTGTCCGGCCAGGCTGATGAAGGTCAGGTCGTGGATGGTAGACCTGTCCCATGGAGAGGAAAGGAGGTAGGCCGTGTTGCGTCCGCGTGGTACGCTTGCCTGTCGAAAACAGCGGCGGAGCGAGGTTCGACCCTGGCGCCGGGCGGCAAATTCGGTCTGGATGACGTCGATGCAGCAAACATTCCTGCCTTTCCGTTACGTTCCGTCCGGGCCCCTGGCGGAATCAAAAGGCGTCGTCTATACGAAATCCTGGGTGGTCGACTTGCTGCTCGATCTTGCTGGTTATGGCGATCGGATGAATCTTGTGGATGCTCTGGCCGTCGAGCCGGCGGCGGGCGAAGGGGCGTTTCTGGTCGCCATGGCGCGGCGTCTGGCGGCCTCGTGCGTGCGTCAGGGGCGACCGCTGAGCGATTGCGAATCCTCATTGATCGCTTACGAACTGGACGATGCGAGTGCCGAGACAGCGCGGTGGGCCGTCGCCGACGCATTGCTCGCGGCCGGTGTCGGGATGCCGGCGGCCTCGAAGCTGGCGGCCTGCTGGATACGGACGGGCGATTATCTGATCGACGCGCCCCGGCTGCCGCGGGCGGATTTCGTGATCGGGAATCCGCCTTACGTTCGCCTGGAAGACATGCCGGTGGAAGTCGCCGGCCTGTACCGCGAAACCTATCCGACGATGCGAGGGCGGGCCGACCTTTATGTCGGCTTCTTCGAGGCCGGCCTGCGCCAGTTGAAGGATGGCGGAGTTTGTGGATTCATCTGTGCAGATCGATGGATGTTGAATCAGTACGGGGCGGAGCTGCGCCGGCTGGTGACGGGCGGGTTTGGCGTGGAAACGATCGTCGAGATGCATAATGCCGACGCTTTCGACGACGAGGTGAGCGCGTATCCGGCCATCACCATCATTCGTCGAGGGCGACAGACCCGGACCGTGGTGGCGAGTGCCGGGCCGGGCGTTGAGGCGGCGAGCGGGAGCGTGCTCGCCTCGTCGCTACGACCAGCGGAGGTTGGCGTGTTGCGGCCGATGCCGGATGGCCTGACGGCGGCGGTGGTCGACAACTGGTTCACCGGCACCGACCCCTGGCCGTGCAGTTCGCCGGCTCGTCTGGCGCTGCTGCGTCGGCTCGAAGAGAAGTTCCGGCCGCTGGAATCCGAGGCGACGGGAACCCGGGTCGGCATCGGCGTGGCGACGGGCCTCGATAAGGTCTTCATCACGCGAGATGCCGGGCTCGTCGAGCCGTCTCGACTGCTGCCGCTGGCAATGGCCCAGGATACGGCGACGGGTTGCTTCCAGTGGTCGGGCCATTTCCTGGTCAATCCGTGGGACGCCGACGGCCTGGTTGACCTCCGAGAATTTCCGCGGCTGCGGGCGTATTTCGAGCAGGCCCAGGCGGAAGTCAAGAAGCGGAATACCGCCCAGCGGAATCCGGGGGGTTGGTATCGCACGATCGATCGCGTGCATCTCTCATTGGTCAATCAGCCGAAATTGTATATCCCTGACATCAAGGAACATTTGAATCCTGTCCTCGACAGGGGCGAGACCTACCCGCACCACAACCTCTACTTCCTCACGTCGGATCGGTGGGACCTGGAGGTACTGGGCGGCCTCTTGCTGTCTTCGGTCGCTCAATTGTTCGTCGAGGCTTACGGCGTGCGGATGCGAGGCGGCTATCTCCGCTTCCAGGCCCAGTATCTCCGGAGGGTCCGCGTCCCGAATCCGGAAGCGATCGCGCCGGCGCAGGCGGGGTCGCTGATCGAGGCGTTCCGGCGGAGAGACCGCCGACTCGCCACGGCGGTCGCCCTCCAGCTTTATCGCGTCGAGGAATCGGAGATCGAGCGTGCTCATGGATATTGATGCCCGTTATCGTGAGTCCTTCCAGTACAGTCCACGGGGCGGCGACCCCTTGCCCTGGCGTGCAGGACCAGCATCGGTTCGCCCATGAAATGGCGACAGGCACCTGCGCTGCGCTCCGGAGCCAGTCCCCGTTTCCCAGCCGAGCCGAGAAGGAAAGGTTCCTGACCCTGACCGGACCCCATCATGAATGATTCCGATTCTCTGCCCATTTTCGTGCCCTTCGTGCCCTTCGTGCTATTCGTGGTTCCTCCAGATCTTTGATCCCGGGGCGAATGATTCCGATTCTCTGCCCATTTTCGTGCCCTTCGTGCTATTCGTGGTTCCTCCGGATCTCCGATCCCGGGGCGAACCAATCCCTCATCGGTTCGCTCCGGGAAAATCCGTCCCCGTTTCGCGGTTGGCCCAAGAAGGAAACCGCCCTCGTTAAACAATTGTCACGCTGGCGGACCGGCACCCTTTCTTCGTAAGATGGATCTTCACAGGCGACGACCTCCCACGGCCCCGTTGCGCAGCATCGGGTGTGCGAGCGAGGGTGGGGCGTCGCGACGGGGACGACTTCGAGATGAGACGAGAGGACCATCCCCCCAGGGCGACGGACCTCGACACGGTTTCCCGCCGGTTTCGGCCAACCTCTTCCCAGCAAAAGACCGGGTGATGTCGATGCGATCGGCCGACTCGCGGATCGCGATACGTGGAGCCTTCCAGATGATGAAGATCCAGGCGAGGGGCAGATGCGGGCTCGGGGCCGTCGCGGTCCTGCTTTCGATGACGATGACGGCGATGGCCGGTGATGCGAAGCCGGCCGCGAAGAAGACGAAGGCCGTTGTGAAAGCGGACGGGCCGAAGGTCAGCTACGACAGGCAGATCCGGCCGATCTTCCAGGCGCATTGCCAGGGATGTCATCAACCGGCGAAGGCCGGCGGCGCCTATGTGATGACCGCCTTCGATCGGATGCTCAGGGGCGGCGAGAGCGGCGAGAAGGCGATTCATCCCGGCCATGCCGACCAGAGCTTTCTGATCGACAAGATCACACCCGACGGCGGCAAGGCCGAGATGCCCCAGGATCAGCCGCCACTCTCCGTCGCGGAGATCGAGCTGATCGCGCGGTGGATTCAGCAGGGAGCCGCCGACGATACCCCCGTCAACGCCCGGGCAAAGTATGACCTGGAACATCCGCCCGAGTACACCCGGCTGCCCGTCATCCCCGCGGTCGCGTTTTAGCCGGATGGCTCGCTGCTCGCCGTTGCCGGGTTTCACGAGGTCTTGCTCTGGAAGGCCGACGGCTCCGCGCTCGTCGCCCGTCTGATCGGGCTCTCACAGCGGATCGAATCCCTCGCGTTTTCGCCCGATGGCAAGCGGCTCGCCGTGACCGGCGGACGGCCGGCGCGGATGGGCGAGGTCCAGGTCTGGAGCGTCGAGAAGCGGAAGCTCGTGCTCTCCGTCCCCGTCACGTATGACACCGTTTACGGCGTGAGCTGGTCGCCGGACGGATCGAAGATCGCGTTTGGATGCGCCGACAACACGGTTCGGGCGATCGACGCGAAGACCGGTGAGCAGGTTCTTTTCATGGGGTCGCACGCCGACTGGGCGCTCGACACCGTTTTCTCGGCCGACGGCAAGAACCTGATCTCGGTCGGCCGCGACATGACGGCCAAACTCACCGAGGTCGCCACGCAGCGGTTTGTCGATAACATCACGTCGATCACTCCAGGTGCCCTCAAGGGTGGTCTTGGCGCCCTGGCCCGGCATCCGAAGCGGGATGAGATCGTGGTCGGCGGGTCCGACGGCGAGCCGAAGCTGTACCGCGTCTTCCGCCAGACGGTGCGCGTGATCGGCGACGACTCGAACCTGATCCGTGTGTTCCCCCCGCTGACCGGGCGCGTCACCAGCGTCGCGGTGAGCGACGACGGCAAGCGGATCGCCGCGAGCAGCAGCCTCGACGGCGTCGGTGAGATTGTTGTTTATGGGTATGAGTTCGACACCGGCTATCCCGACGAGCTGAAGCAGATCAATCAGAAGGTGGTGACGGCGCGGTCGGCCGAGGAGAAGGCGAAGCTCGAAAAGTATCACAAGGAAGGCGTCCGCGAGATCGCCCGGGTGAAGGTTCCGCAGGGCGGGATTTACTCGGTTGCATTCCGGCCTGACGGCAAGGTCCTCGCCGCCGCTGGTGCCGACGGGATCATCCGGCTGATCGACCCCGAGAAGGGGACGAGCCTCAAGGAGTTTGCACCCGTCTCGGTGAAAGCCGCCTCGATCGCGCAGGGACCGCCGCCCGCGACCGTCGCGCCGAAGCAGGAGGAGGCTGTCGCCGCCGAGGCTCTGCCGAAGGATGCGAGCGTCACGGCGCTGGAGGTCACGCCGAAGGAACTTCGGCTGAACCACCGGTTTGCCTACGCCCAGATGCTGGTCACCGCCCGGCTCGCCTCGGGCGAGCGGATCGACGCGACGCGGATGGTCGAGGCGGCGCTTTCGTCGCCGGTCGCCGAGGTTTCGCGGTCGGGACTGGTCCGGCCGATCGCCGATGGAAAGGCGACGCTTTCGCTGAAGCTGGCCGGGCAGTCGGTCGAGGTTCCGTTGACGGTTCTGGGCGTGAACACGTCGCCGAAGGTGGATTTTGTTCACGACATCGCGCCGGTGCTCTCGCGGCTCGGCTGCAACGCCGGGACCTGTCACGGGAGTGCGCAGGGGAAGGCCGGGTTCAAGCTTTCGCTCCGTGGGTACGATCCGATCTTCGACGTCCGGGCCTTGACCGACGATCACGCGGCGCGTCGGGTGAACGTGGCCTCGCCCGATGACAGCCTGATGCTCCTCAAGCCGACGGGTGCCGCGCCCCACGCGGGCGGGGTGCTGATGCAGCCTGGCGAGCCGTATTATGAGACGATCCGATCGTGGGTTTCCGATGGAGCCCGGCTCGATCTGACCGCGCCGAAGGTCGCCAGGATCGAGGTCGCGCCGGTGAACCCGGTCGTCGAGCGGATCGGGACGAAGCAGCAGCTTCGCGTGCTGGCGACCTACGCGAACGGAGAGGTCCGCGACGTCACCCGCGAGGCATTCCTCGAAAGCGGCAATACCGAGGTGGCGACCGCCGGGCGGTCGGGCCTGATGACGGCGATCCGTCGCGGCGAGGCGCCCGTTCTGGCCCGGTTCGAGGGGAACTATGCCTCGACGACGCTCACCGTGATGGGCGACCGGTCGGACTTTGTCTGGTCGGAGCCGCCGGCTTACGGGACGATCGACAAGCTGGTCGCGGCGAAGTGGAAGCGGATGAAGATTCTCCCATCGGGTCTCTGCACCGATGCCGAGTACATCCGCCGCCTCTCTCTCGATCTGACCGGCCTGCCGCCGTCGTCGGCCGACGTCCGGAAGTTCCTCGCCGACCCGCGTCCCAGCCAGGTGAAGCGCGACGAACTGGTCGATCGACTGATCGGCAACCCGGATTTCGTCGATTACTGGACGAACAAGTGGGCCGACCTGCTTCAGGTCAACCGGAAGTTCCTGGGTGTCGAGGGCTCGCTGGCCTTCCGCGACTGGATTCGGAAGCAGGTCGCGTCCAACACGCCGTATGACCGGTTCGTCCGCGAGATCCTCACGGCGACCGGATCGAACCGACAGAATCCGGCGGCCTCGTACTTCAAGATTCTCCGCGAGCCGACCGCCACGATGGAGAACACGACTCAGCTTTTCCTGGCGATCCGGTTCAACTGCAACAAGTGCCACGACCACCCGTTCGAGCGGTGGACCCAGGACCAGTATTATCAGACGGCGGCCTACTTCGCGCAGGTCGATCTGAAGGCCGATCCGGAGAGCAAGGGCCAGATGCTCGGCGGGACGGCCGTCGAGGGCGCCAAGCCGCTCTTTGAGATCGTCGCGGATACCAGCAAGGCGGAGGTCGTTCACGACCGGACGCGGAAGGTCACCGCGCCGAGGTTCCCGTATGAGAATGCCTATCCTCATCCGCCCGCCGGCTCGCCCCGGCGGCTCGAGCTGGCCGACTGGCTGACCTCGAAGGAGAACCCGTACTTCGCCCGGAGCTACGTCAACCGCCTCTGGGGCTACCTCCTCGGCGCAGGGATCATCGAGCCGCTCGACGACATTCGGGCCGGCAACCCGCCGAGCAACCCCGAGCTGCTCGACCACCTGACCAGCGAATTCGTCAAGAGCGGCTTCGATGTCCGCCACGTGATGCGGCTGATCTGCAAGTCGCGGACCTATCAACTCTCGGTGGATTCGAACAAGTGGAACGCCGACGACAAGGTGAATTATTCGCACGCGCTGGCGAGACGGCTGCCGGCCGAGGTACTGCTCGACGCGGTTTACCGGGTGACGGGCTCGGTCTCGAAGATCCCGGGCGTCGCGCCGGGGACACGAGCCGCGGCGCTCCCGGACTCGGGCGTCGAACTGCCGAGCGGCTTCCTGGCGACCTTCGGCCGCCCGGTTCGAGAGAGCGCCTGCGAGTGCGAACGATCGAGCGGGATGCAACTAGGGCCGGTGATGGCGCTGGTCAGCGGTCCGACCCTCGCCGATGCGTTGGTTGATCCGTCGAGCGATCTGAGCAAGCTGGTCGCTGCGCAGTCGGACGACGCGAAGCTGATTGACGAGCTTTTCGTGAGGATTCTCAACCGGGCGCCGACATCGGCCGAGGTTGCGACGTGCCGGAAGGAGATCCAGGCGATCGAGGAGGACCACCGCCGGCTGGCCGAGGAGCTGGGCCGTCGCGAGACCGAGTTCGCCATCAAGCGGCCGGCGCTCGAGCGCGAGCGACTCGCCCGGATCGCCGCGGCCGAGTCGGCCCTGGCCGCCTACGAGAGCGGGCTCGGCTCGAAGGTTGCCGAAGAGCAGAAGAAGAAGGCCGAGGAGGCTGCCCGGCTTCAGGCCGATCTCAAGACGTACGAGTCGACCGGCCTGGTGAAGGCGATTGCCGACTGGGAGAAGGCGCACGCCTCGTCGATCGTCGATCGGTGGGTGGTCCTCGAACCGAAGGCGACGACGACCACGAACCGGTCGGTCGCCGAGAAGCAGCCCGACGGCTCGATCCGCGTCACCGGCCGGAACAAGAATGGGGTCGTCACGCTTCAGGTTGTGACCGAGCTGGCCGGAATCACCGGGTTCCGGCTGGAGGTTTTGCCGGATCCAAAACTGCCAGGGAACGGTCCCGGCCGTGCCACCGACGGGAACTTCGTGCTGAACGAGCTGGAGATTCTCGCTGGTCCGAAGGGCGATCCGAAGCAGGCGAAGCCGGTGAAGCTCAGGAATGCCGTTGCCGACTTCAGCCAGGCCGGGTTCCCGGTCGTCAACGCGATCGACGGCAACGCGAAGCAGCCCGGGAACGGCTGGGCGGTCTCGCCGATGACCGGGATCGTTCACTGGGCGACGTTCGAGGCCGTCCAGCCGATCGGCGGGGCGGGTGGGACCGTCCTGACGATCAAGCTGCATCACCGGTATCGCGACGACTGGACGCTCGGCCGGTTCCGGATCTCCGCGACCCGAGGCCCCACCCCGATCGGCCCGAGCCTGGCCGAGGATCTCCGGGCCGCCATCGCCGTGGCGCCCGAGATCCGGACCGAGGCTCAAAAAGCCGTCCTGCTGTCCTACTTCCGCGTGATGGACCCCGGCTACCGATCGCGGACCGACGCCCTCGCCGCGAGCCAGGCGCCGATCCCGGTCGATCCGAAGTTGCAGTCGCTCCGGGCCGCCGTGGAGGCCGCCCGCAAGCCGATCGGGCCCGACCCCGCGCTACTGGCGCTCCGCCGGGATGTGGAGATGAGCATTGAACAGGTTGCCACCCGCCGGCTGACCGCCGCGCAGGACATCGCCTGGGCCCTCATCAACAGCCCGGCGTTCCTGTTCAATCATTGAGACGCGGTCGCGAGGCCGCAACACGCCACGCCCTGTTTTCCTCCAGAGATCCCCTCCTGGGCCCGCACGCGTCACCGATGACGGGCCAGGGAGGGGCGTTTGTGTGCCCTTAAAATTTGCGTAGCCGGCATGATTCTTGCGATGTATCGAAATGGAGAGTGGATCGTGGCATCACGACTCTCCGGGCACGTCCGATAGGGCCGAGAAAAAAAACCGCCAATTCGCCCGAGGTCGTCAGGCCGAAATCGGCTCGATGCCGCTTTTGTAATAAACGGAATCGCGTGACGATCCCACAGGACATCGGGACGGAGCAATGTCCCTGACGTGGAGCATTGGATCTATCAGAAAAAGTGGATCGTCGGCCGATGGTTGCCTCCGAAAATCCGAAAAAAATCGAGGGGCGAACTCTTGAGAAATGTTGCGGTATCGGGTAAACAGAAATTTGATCCATCGTGCTAACGCCCATCCTCGCTCCCGCGGGAAGGACGATAGATTGATGATGGACGGTTTCATCAAGTCGATTTGGAAAGCATGGTATCGAGGGTCCCAGATGCGCAAGTCTCCGTTGATGGTGCGGTCGTTGTTGTGGCGAATCAGCCCCCTGGTGGTGTCCGGCCTTTTGATGGCCGGTTGTGACGATTCCACAACAAACAAGACGGCACCATTCCCCAATGTGCCGAAGGTTGACATGAATACCAAGACGCCTCCGAAACCGGCGCCGGGCATGGATCGGGTGGGCTCGGATTTGGCCCCGAAATAATCCGTACGTTGTCGAGGGCGGGCCGATCCGAGAGGACGGCCTGAAGCGTCCCGGGCTTCTGGTGCGAGTTCGCGGCGGAGGGTCGTTCGCCGTCGATCGCACGAACTCCTGCCCGGGGAGATCCGGCCGGAGCTTGATCAGCCGATCCTGTTTGTCGGTTTAGGCCTTGCTCCCTTTTTCATAGAATCGATCCGCTTCTGTTTTGGATCGGGTTCTGATTGGACAGGTGGCCGCCTGGCCGGGATTTGTTGGTATGCGCGCCGTTCGGATCCTGGATGCGGGAGGACTGAGGTTTCCGGACCTGAGTCGACGTATTCGGTGGGTCCATCTCATCTCTTTTCGATCGTCTCGTCGGTTTTTTGGGAGGTTGGATTCATGCGAGGAAATCCGTTCCTGACCCGGACCCGCCGTCCGGGCCGCACCGTTCGGGGGTTTACCCTGATCGAGTTGCTGGTGGTCATCGCCATCATCGCCGTTCTGATCGCGCTTTTGCTTCCCGCGGTGCAGGCCGCGCGCGAGGCCGCTCGCCGCGCCCAGTGCACCAACAACCTGAAGCAGCTCGGCCTGGGCCTGCACAACTACCACTCGGCGAACAACGCGTTTCCGCCGGGCGGCTGCCGGACGTACGGTGGCGGCAACAACAACCTCTGGGGCTCGTGGAGCCCTCAGGCGATGATGCTCCCCTACCTGGAGCAGACGCCGGCCTACAACGCGCTCAACTTCTCGTGGGAGATCTGGAATAATGGCACCGGCTCGGCGATCAACGCCACCGGGATCTCGATGAAGATCAACTCCTTCATCTGCCCGTCGTCGATCTCGGTGCCCGCCGGCCAGGGCTTCTTCTACAACATGCCACTGCAGGGCTATTACCTGCCCGGCAACAACTACTTCATGTGCACCGGCTCGAGCGTCATGTGGCGGTGCGACCCGGGCGCCACGAGCAATGGCCAGCGGTGCGTCCCCAACGGGTTGTTCTGCGTCGGCGGCGGGGCCTACTCGATCAGCGACGTCACCGATGGGACCTCGAACACCATCGCCGCGGGCGAGTGGCGGACCGGCGACTGGAACGATTTCCAGAAGTCGATCCAGGACTTCATCGGCAACCAGAATTACTCGGACTGGAACGCCACCTCACGCGACCTGATCTCGCCGTACGGCAACATGCCCCTGGGCGGCAGCCTGGTGCAGTCGGCCCTGAACCAGTGCTCCACGATCTGGCAGACCGGGAGCGACTCGAGCTACGGCCCTGGCGGTCAGCGGAGCTGGAACGGCCCGTTCTGGGCGATGGGGCTCTACGCCTACTCCCTGGGTAACGTCGTCGTCCCGCCCAACTCGCAGTATCCCTATTGCGAGTTCTGGAGCACCAACGCCGACTGGGATGCCGGCGGCATCATCGGCCTGACCAGCTTCCACCCGGGCGGAGCCAACATCATGATGGCCGACGGCTCGGTTCGCTTCCTCAAGTCGAGCGTGGCCTGGAACACCCTCTGGGGACTCGGTTCGCGGGCCCAGGGCGAGGTCATCAGCTCCGACTCGTATTGATCGTTGTCTCTGTCCGATATCGGGTCGGGGTGGTAAGGCTGTCCCGACCCAACCCGACCCGACCGGCCCGCGATGCCAGACGCCGTCCGATCGCCCAACTTCCGGGCGGCGTTTGCGTTTCGATCCTACCTGCTCGGAAGATCCTGGACCGTCGTCCGGGCGAAGTGGCTCCAGCGCTCGTTGATGGCCTCAACGCCCGGAACACCGCCGTGAACCCAAAGACCGTAACGCAGCCGGAGCGGGCTGTTCGGCTCGATCGTGATCGGCCGATCGAGGGTCAGGCTGGCTCCCATCCAGCCGTCGTTTCGGACGTGGAAGGGCGTTGGGTGGCCGGGGTTGGAGGGGTGGTCGAGCAGGGAGATCCCCTCGGCGGCCTTCGGGGTGATCGGGCCCGAGCAATCCACCCACCGCGCCCGCTTCCAGAAGACGCCGTTGGTGCCCTTCTCGCCGACGTTTCCCTCGGAATTGCGGATCAGGCCGCCGCCGTCGTTCACGCCGATCGTCTTCGCCATCCGGACGCCGATTGGGCCGAAGGGCGTCTTGCCGAGCGTGACCGGCCCGCCCTGCGCCTCGAACTGAAGGTCGAGAATCAAAAGCCATTCGTCCCGCGGGAGCGGCTGCACGAGGATTCCTCGGCGCTCCATCATCTGGATCTTTCCGCCCTTTCCGACCCAGGCGTTCAGCGCGACGATCGAGGCGGCCTCGTCGGTGTCGTCGTAGCGGAGGATCCGGCGATGGACGATCCGGCCCGCGCCTCGATCGTCCCAGAACGAGTCACCATTCACGTCGTGGTGAGCGATCCAGACAGAGTTGTGGTGGCTATGCGTTACCGGGTCGTGAGGGTGTCCCATCCGGGTCAAGGACCGGCCGGAGGGACCGACGATTGGGTAGAGAAACGGACGGTGGAGGGTCGGGCCGAAATAGTATCGGGTCCGCTCGACACCATCTTGCCGGATCGAGGCCTGATCGTCCGGGAGCGGGAGCACCTGCATTCGGGGGACCGGTTTGGCGTCGGGAAGAGCCACCTGGGCCGCGGCGGGTCGGCCCACCACGGTCAGGATCAGGGAGGCCAAAAGGCCGGGAAAGTGCCTTGCGGAAAATGGACTCTTCATCGTCGACGGCCCTCCTGAAAGGAATGGGAAAAGCCTCTCCTGAAGAAGTCTTACTTGCTCGGGCGCTGGCCGACGACGATGGGGACATAACCGGTTTCCATCCCCTTCGGCGGGGTCACGATGAGGGCCGGGTCGAGCCGGACAAGAGAGCCCGAACGGGGTGGCGGCATGTAGTCGCGATCGATGGTCCAGCGCGAGTGGATCGCGGCGACCAGTTTTTGCAGGCGTTCCTTCTTCGCCTCGTCCCAGTGGTACTGCTGAAAGACGGGCTGATCGATGAAGCGATACCAGGCGTAGGTGACCGTGGACCCATCGATCAGGGTGACGGTCGTGGTCGGTGTGGCCGGCCCCGGGGTTTTCCAGGCGGGGGAAGTCGGTGTGATGTAGGCCGTACCCCCGGTCGACGCGGGGAAGGTTTGAGTCGTCAGGCCGGTCTCGGGCGGGACATCGCTCGATCGGATCGGGATCCGCTTTTCGCCCTCGTGGCGGAAGTATTCGGGGAAATCACCAGGGCGCGTGATGGCGTTGCGAGACCATTTCATCCCCCAACGATTTCCAGGGAACACGTGGGTCGAGCAGATCTCCTCGACGTCGGTGATCGGTTTGCCGCCCTGATCGTATTGGGTCGGGCTGGTGGTCAGGATGGGTTTCGAGATGCCGGCCGGATCGAAGGCACCGGTACAGGGGACATCCTCGTCACGCCATCGCAGGATCGCGTTGTACAACGCCGCTTTCGAGAAATAGGTGACATCCTGCACCAGGACCGCCTCGCCCCGTTCATCGACAGGAAAGTGTAGCCGGGGGATGCGGGAATACACTCTGCCCTTGCTGTCGCGAGCTTCGAGGCGAGGCACTGTGTTGATCTCGATCGCGCCGCCGCCCACCACGCCGGGACGGGCATCGAGGCCGCGACCGTGGAGGAACGGTTCGTGGAAGATCGCGCCGATCTTGCTCCAGGTCTCCGGGACGTAGAACGCAATCGGGCCCTTGAAGTTGGCGGCGTTGAGGAAGCAGGTCCAGCTCTGGTCGCCCGTTGGCGGGTCTTCCGGGGTCGGGGCGGTGAAGGGGAGGGCCAGCCAGGCATAGCCGAGGAATTGCCCGTCGCGTCGGTCTCGGAAGGGAAGTCCGTCGGGCGGGATGAGCAGGCGATTGCTAAGCTGGGCGATTCCGAGGCGATTGTCCGGCAGTGACTCGTTATGGTAAAAGAAGGACCACCCGGGCGAGCCGACCTCGTAATCGTAACACTGGGGTGTGGCGTTCATGCTGAACTTCGGCCAGTCGTAGCGGAAATGATTCCCTGCCCAGTAACCGAGCCCGCCCTCGACCGTCTGAAAAACACTTCCCCAGGTCGGTCCGCGTTCCTTCCAGTTTCGGGCCAGCGTGCCCACGGGAGCGAGCGGACGGTCCTTGTTATCCGAGTTGTCGGGGAGGATCCAGCAGCCGGGCAGGCCGATCTGAAATCCGGTGTAGGGCCGGTCGATCAGCGCCCAGACGGCCGAGTAGAACCCGATCCCCGCGGTGAATTTCGCCTTCTCGGAGTCTGGCCGTGTACTGTAGTGGATATAGCCGTGGAGGCCGTTGGAGTGGGTGGTGATCGTCGGCGCCACCTGGGCCGCCGCCGGTCGGCCGACCGCAACGAGGAGCAGGAAGGCGAGGAGGGCATTGAACCAGATATTCGGTTTGAATGTTGACATCCTAATTCCTTTGGTGAGCAACGGATCAATGGAACCGTCGGCCGCTTGAACCATTCGAGCTCGACTCATCATGACCTGCGAACGGCGCCAACATGGCTGATCGCTGCGCCGTTCTCCCCTTCGGCTTCAGGGTCCGGATTGGCCAGCGGAGATTATAACGGCATTTGCCGAGAAAACCCGCCGTCAGGGCCAGGGAGCGGGGTCGGGAGAGGAATTTTCGGTGCGGCGAGAGAGCGCGGGACGATGGTCGTCCTCGGTCTCGTACGGTACTCTCTAATCGCTGAGAGCGCGCGGGCGACGGGGGAACTCGGTGTTCGGAGAGCACCGACCAGGCACTTCCGAAGACGTAGGGGTACGCCCGGTTCGCGAGAGGAAAGGCCCGCCCGGGGTTGACGGAGGGTCGCGGGTTCATGACACGGCGGATGCGGCGGTGGGGAGCGGCGGCGCTCGCCTTGGTGCTGAGTTCTGCCGGCTATCTTGGGGCTCGGTCCTGGCTCGACCGCGCGACGATGAGCCGGGCGTTTCACGACCTGGCCCGCGGGAATTACGCGGCGGCGGCTCCCCAGCTTGCCGCGATGGCCCGGCGATGGCCCGGCGACGTCGAGGTGGCCTACCGGCTCGGGGAGTGCGAGTGGGCGCGTGGTGATTCGGAGGCCGCTCTCGCCGCCTGGTCGCGGATCCCGCCGGACTCCCCGCGAGGGCTCGACGCGGCCCTCGCCCTCGGGCGGCTGGCGATGGAGCGAGGCCGATTCACCGAGGCCGAGCGGGCGTTGACCGGGGCCCTCGCGGCGCACCCGAGGGGCCCCGAGGTGGTCGCCGTCCGTCAGCACCTGATCCACCTGCTGGTGCAACAGGGGCGATACGACGAGGCCCAGGGGCTCCTGGAATGGCAGTGGCGCGAGCTGGTGGCCACCAGGCCCGACGAGGCGCCGGCCGTGCTCAGGGCGCACGTGGCGATGGACCTCGACTCCTCGCCATTGACCGCCCTGCGAGCGGTGCTCGACCGCGCCGCCGGCTTCGCACCGGACGACGGCCGGGTCGCGCTGGCCCGCGCGAACCTGGCGACCCGCGAGGGCCGTCTCGACGACGCCCGCCGCTCCCTGGATGACGCCCTCCGGGCGGGCCCGGTCGACGCCGCGGTCCATCGGGCTCGGCTCCGCTGGGCACTGGCCGCCGGCCGTGTCGACGAGGCCGAGGCGGCCGTGACGGCGCTCGGGGCCGCTGGTCTCTCGGCCGACGAGCGGCTCGCCCTCGACGCCTGGCGGGCGGCCCGTCGGGGCGACCGCCCTGGCGAGCTTGCCGCCTGGGAACGGATCGTCGCCGAGGGCCCGGCGCGCCCGAGATTGCTCGACCGGCTGTCGACGCTGGCCCGAGCCGATGGCAAGGTCTCCCGGGCCGAGGAGTTCCGCCGCCGCAAGGGGGAGCTTGACCGGGCGTTGAGCCTCTACCGGACCGCGACTCTCACGGGGAGGTCGGCCGACGACCCCGGCGAAACGGCCCGCCTCGCCGCGACGCTCGGCCGACGGTTCGAGGCCCACGCGTTCCTGACGATGGCCGCGCGCCGGACGCCGACAGACCGCAGGATCCAAACCGCCCTCGCCACCACCCCCGACGACCCGACGGCCACCCCGAAGGCCCTCCCTCTGGCCATCGCCACGCTGGTCCTCGATCGCCTGGAAGCGCCCGCCGGGCCGACAGCCGACCCCGACGCGGCCGAGGTCCCTCGGTTCACCGACGACGCCGGGCCGTCGGGCCTCGCCTTCTCGTTCCGAAGCGGCGAGACGTCCCTCCATCAGCTCCCGGAGATCATGGCCGGTGGCGTCGGGCTCGTCGACGTCGACGCCGATGGCGACCTCGACGTCTACGCCGTCCAGGGCGGGGCTTTCCCCCCCGCCGAGCCGCCCGATTCTCCCGGCGACCGCCTTTTCCGGAACCGGGGGGACGGGACGTTCGAGGACGTCACCGAGCGGTCGGGCATCGGACGTGCCGGGGCCGGTTACGGCCACGGGATCGCCATCGGCGACATCGACAACGACGGCCATCCCGACCTCTTCGTCACCCGATGGCGCTCGTACCGTCTGCTCCGCAACCGGGGCGATGGGACGTTTGACGACATCACCGAGCCGGCCGGGCTCGCGGGCGACCGCGGCTGGCCGACCTCGGCGGCGTTCGCCGACCTGGACGGCGACGGCGACCTCGACCTCTACGTCTGCCACTACGTCGCCTGGGACGCTGCCCACCCGCGGCTCTGCCGGAGTCCCGCGCGGCCCGGCTTCTACACGTCGTGTGACCCCAACGCCCTGGTCCCCGAGCCCGACCACGTCTTCCGCAACGAGAGTGGCCGATTTGTGGACGTCACCACCGCGTCGGGCATGGCCGAGACGACCGGCCGGGGGCTGGGCGTCGTCGCGGCCGATCTCGACGACGACGGCCGGATCGATCTCCTGGTCGCCAACGATAGTTCGGCCAACTTCTTCTGGCGCAACCGCGGCGGGTTCCGGTTCGAGGAGGCGGGCCTCGTCTCCGGACTCTCAGCCAACGCCTCCGGGGGCTACCAGGCCGGCATGGGGGTCGCTTGCGGCGATCTCGAAGGCGACGGCCGCATCGACCTGGCCGTCACGAATTTCTTCGGCGAATCCACCTCCTTCTACAGGAACATCGGTAGCGGTAGCTTCGTCGAGCGGTCGACGGCCACCGGCCTCGCCGCGGCGACCCGGTCGAAGCTGGGGTTCGGGATCGCGATGCTCGACGCCAACAACGACGGCCGGACGGATCTTCTAATGGCCAACGGCCACGTCAACGATTTTCGCCCGGCCGCTCCCTACGCCATGCCCGCGCAGCTCTTGCTGGGCCGTCCCGGGGGCACCCTCGCCGACGTCTCCGCCCGCGCCGGCGACCCCTTTCAGGCCCCTCATCTTGGTCGCGGGCTCGCCGCGGGCGACGTCGACAACGACGGGCGGATCGACGCCCTGCTCGTCCCCCTGGACGAACCGCTGGTCGTCCTCCGCAACCGGTCCGGGACGTCTGGCCACTGGTTGACCCTCTCGCTGGTCGGGACCACCTCGAACCGCGACGCCGTCGGCGCGGTGGTGACCGTCCGCCACGGCGGGGCCCGTCAGGTGATCACCCGGTTCGGAGGGGGCAGCTACCTCTCCGCCAGCGACTCCAGGCTCCACCTCGGCCTGGGAGACTCGCGGTCGGCCGACACCGTCGAGGTCCGATGGCCCTCGGGCCGCGTCGACACCTTCACCAGCCTGGAAGCCGATCGCGGCTACTCCCTCCGCGAAGGGGACCCCGCGGCCCGGCCGCTCGCCGGGTTCCCGACGCCCACTTCCCACGACCGCCGTGGGGACCGAAAGCCTCCCCGGCCAGAAAAATGAACCGGGTGGACCGCACCTCACTTGAATTCAGATCGGACGGCCGTTAACGTTCGTGAAGATCTGGTATATCAGGTCATCCCTTCCCTGAAACGATTCTTATTTCTCTAAGATTGCAACCGGGTCGGTTTCGCTGCCCTTCCTACGTGGAGAGTCCGTGACCTGTCCCGGTTCCGGAGGACCCAGACGATGCGCACCTTGTTACATGTCAGGGGCTTCGCCGCCCTGATGGGCCTGACCCTCCTCGGAGCCCTGTCGATCACCGGATGCGGCGATCAGGATCAGCGCCAGTCGGGCACGGCGGTGCAGGACACGCCGGAAGCGCAGGCCGGTCGGAAGGCTTCGATGGAAGGTATGCAATCGATCATGCAGAAGCAGAACAAGGCGCCGTCTCCGAAGTGAGCGGCGTGCGGCCTCAAGGCAGGGCCCCCACCTTTCTCGAGGGAACCCCGATTTCCCTCGGTCCGAGGACGAGGCCGCTCGACGGACCGACCGCCGAGCGGGAGTCCTAAAACATTCGTTCCGTTCCGTCTTACCTCCATGTTCCCGTCTTGAAGGAGTTTCAGATGCGACGCTCTCCTACCTCTCTGGTGTCGCGCTCCCCGGGGTTCACGCTGATCGAGCTGCTGGTGGTGATCGCGATCATCGCCGTCCTGATTGCCCTTCTGCTGCCGGCGGTGCAGGCGGCCCGTGAGGCGGCCCGCCGTTCTCAGTGCATCAACAACCTCAAGCAGATCGGCCTTGCGCTGCACAACTACCACTCCGCCAACGACTCGTTTCCGCCGGGGTCCTCGGTGGCGCCCTATGCGATGTACAAGACCTACAACTGGAACAACTGGAGTGCCCACGCGATGATGCTGGGCTATATCGAGCAGGGCGCGATCTTCAACAGCATCAATTTCAGCCTGGCCCCGTTTGCCGACCAGATCGACGGCGGCAGGTCGGCGAGCACAGCGCTGGCGATGCGAGTCGCCTCCTTCCTCTGTCCCTCGGACCCCGGAGCCGGGAAGCAGTTCACCAACAGCTATCAGGGGAGCATGGGGACGACGATCGGCTACATGACCCAGCAGCACAGCACCGGCCTGTTCGCCGAAACGGAAGGCCACAATATCCGCGATATCGTCGACGGTACCTCGAACACCGTCGCCTTCTCCGAGACCGTGGTCGGCGATCCCAGCCGACAAAACTGGAACTATCGGGGAAACGGATTGCTCAACGTCGGCGGTAGCCAGAACTGGTATATGCTGGATATCTCCGCTAACGTCCCGAATATCATGAGCATTTTCAACCAGTGCAACATGGCCTACAACCAGAAGAGCAGCGCCTACCAGGGCTGGGAATGCGCCGGCGAGTACTGGGGATGGGGCACGCCGGGGCTGACGATGTTCCAGACCGTCGTCCCGCCGAACTCGACGCAGTATCCGTGGAACACCTGCCGTCAGGACTGCGCGGGGTGCGGCGTCGATAGCTCACATATCGTCAACGCCAGCAGCTTCCACCCCGGTGGTTGCAACGTGCTGTTCTGCGACGGGAGCGTGAAGTTCATCAAGAGCTCGATCAACTTGAAGACCTGGTGGGCGCTGGGCACCCGGGCCAACGGCGAGGTCATCAGCGCCGACGCGTACTGAGCCAGCGTCCGGATCGATCCCCATGCGAGATTCCCCGGGCCGCCGGGGCCGGCTCCTTGCGTATCCTTGTTGGGTTGAGAGGCTGTGAAAGAACCGATTCAAGATTCCGGATTCAAGATTCCAGAGGGATGTCAGTCTGAGGGCAGCAAGGCATTCCTTTCATGGAATCTTGAATTGGGAATCTTCCATCAGATTTTATCGCAAACTCTGAGCGTTGCGCCGGTCGTTCCGTGATCCTGGGGCACCGCCGAACAGCCGGGGATCGAGAGACCGGGGATTAGCCCTCCGGGCCGGTCCGGTGCTGGGCCAGTGTGGAGAGTCGGTGCTCCAGTTCGCGGAAATCGACGGGCTTGACCAGGTGGTCGTCGAAGCCGGCCTCGGCGGCTCGGCGGCGGTCCTCTTCCTGGCCCCAGCCGGTCAGCGCGATCAGGACCATCGAGGTCCCCCACGGCTCGCTCCGGATCCGACGCGCGGCCTCGTAGCCGTTGAGTTTGGGCATGCCGATGTCCAGCAAGACCAGGTCCGGGCGACTGGCCTCGGCGAGTTCGACCGCCTGGGCGCCGTCGTAGGCTGTAACGACCTCGTGGCCGAGGATGCGAAGCATTCGTGCCAGGGTGTCGGCCGCGTCTCGGTTGTCATCGGCGACCACGATACGGAGGCCCACCGGCCTTGAGGCCGGTGTGGGGTTGGGCATCGGCGATGGGGCCGGAACGGACTCGGATGCGATCGGGAGCCGGACCACGAACTCGCTTCCCTGGTCGACGCCCTCGCTTCGCGCCTCGACGGTCCCGCCGTGCATCTCCACCAGTCCGCGGACCAGGGAAAGGCCGATTCCCAGCCCTCCCTGCGAACGCTCCAGCGCCGGTGCCGCCTGGGAGAACATTTTAAAAAGGTGCGGCAACATCTCGGCGGCGATTCCGATTCCGGTGTCCCGGATGGAGACCACCGCACGGTCCCCCTCGCGAGCGGCCGAGAGCGTGATTCGTCCGCCGGCCGGTGTGTATTTCGCGGCGTTGTTCAGCAGGTTGGAGAGCACCTGGGCCAGTCGGACCGGGTCGGCGTTGAGCGGGATTGGGCGGCCCGGTAGCTCGACCTCCAGCGTGTGGAGACCGGCGTCGATGAGGGGGCGGCTGGTCTCGAGCGCCGCGGCGATCACGTCGGTCAGATCGACACGTCGTGGTTTCAGGACCAGCTTGTCGCGTGTGATCCTGCTGACGTCGAGCAGGTCGTCGAGCAGGCGTGCCATCTGGTCGACCTGGCGGCCGATCACGTCGCGGGCCCAGGCGATGTCGTCGTTGCCGTTGGCGATCCGGTCGCGGAGGATTTCCACGGCGCTTCGGATGGGTGAGAGTGGGTTGCGCAGCTCGTGGGCGAGGGTGGCGAGGAAGTCGTCCTTGCGGCGGTCGGTGAGTCGAAGGCGGGCGACCAGTTGCATCCGCTCGTAGGCGACCGAGACGTATCGGCCGAGGGTTTCGAGGAACTCGACGTCCTCGGCGTCGAAGGCGTCGCGCGACCGGCTGGCGAAGGCCAGGATACCGAGCCGCCGACCATCGGCCGAGAGTGGTGCGGCGACGCAGGCGCGAAGGCCGTCGGCCCGGATGGCTTCCAGTTTTTCGCAGAGGGCGCGGGCGAGGTCGGCCAGGACGAGCGCCGGCCCGTTGGTGGTGTCGCGGCCGGACCCCATCGCGAGTTGAGTGATGGCCTCGGCGGAATCGGTCCGCAGGCCCGATCCCGAGATGACCCGGGGCGAGCCGGTAGTCTCGTCGAACATCGCGTGGATGTAGGCGTCGATGCCGAGGTTGGGGCCGATCGCGGCGAAGAGTTCGCGGGGCATGGCGTCGGGGTTGTCGGCCTCGAGCAGGAGCGCCGCGGCCCGGGAGAGGAGGCGAAGCCGCTCGTGGCGGCGGCGGAGGGACTCCTCGGCGGCCTTGCGCTCGGTGATGTCGATCACGACGCCGGTCAGGCGGACACTTCCGCCCGGTCCGCCCGGGAGGGCCTGGCCGCGGTCCTCCAGCCAGAGGATGGAGCCGTCGTCGGGACGGACGAGCCGGAACTGGCTGACGTAACCGTCGACGGCCTGGATTGCCGCCTCGACCGCCTTGCGGTGGCGCGGGCGGTCGTCGGGGTGGATCAGGCGATAGGCCGCGACCGCGCGGTCGGGGATTGCCTCGCGGGGCAGGTTGTAGAGCGAGGCGGCGTCGCCCGAGATGGCCAGGCGGCCGGCAGCCAGGTCGTACTCCCAGGCGATCATCCGGGCGGCGGCGAGGGCCATTCGCAGCCGGGTCTCGCTGCCGCGGAGTTGCTCGTCGGCCCGGTCGCGCAGGATCGCGATGGCCACGAGCTGGCGGGCCACCTCGATCAGGTCGGGGGCGAACCGCGATGGGTCGCCGGGCGTCCGCCGGTAGACGGCGAACGTCGCGAGCACCTCGCCGGAAGGGGCGAGCACCGGAGTCGACCGGCACGATCGGAGGCCGTGGGACCCGACCAGGGCCCGCCAGTCATCGGCCCACCGGTCATCGGCCTCGGCGTCGTCGACCACGATTGTCCGGCCGGTGTGGAGCGCCATGCCACAGGGACCGAGGTAGGGGGGATCGATCGAGGCGCCGTCGAGGGCCTGGAGATATTCGGGCGGCAGGCTCGGTCCGGCGCCGATTCGGATGCGGCGCCCTCCGCGTTCCAGGATCAGAACCGAGGCGAGGAGGCTCTCGTCTTGCCGCTCGATCACGGTGCAGACCATTGCCAGCACCTGGTCGAGCGGGGCGGCGGTGGCGACCGCTTCGAGGACCTGCTTCTGGCAGGCGAGGATGGCCTCGGCCCGCTTCGACGCGGTCACGTCCTGAAAGGCGACGACCGCGGCGCGGATGGTGCCGTCCTGGTCGCGGACCGGGGCCGCGTTGGCCAGGACCGAGGCGCGCGAGCCGTCGTCCCGGATCAGGTCGATCGGCTCTCCGGTGATGATCTCGCCGCGGAGGGCGCGGGCCAGCGGCCAGTCGTCGGGCTCCAGCGGTCGGCCGTCGGGCCGGAAGCCTCGGAGCGGCATGCGTCGGGTGTTCTCGTCGGCGGTCGCGCCAAGTTCGTGTCGGAAGCCGGTGATCCGATCGGCGGCGCCGTTGCTCAGGAGCAGGCGTCCTGTCACGCCCTCCGCGGCGATAATCCCGACGGGGACCTCGCGGACGAGCCCTTCCAGGAGAGAAGCGTCGGTCTCCAGGCGGGCGAGGATTCGGCGTCGGATTCCCGAATCGTACGGTCGAAGGGGGCGCGAGGCTGGTCGATGGGCGAGCGCCGAGAGCCGGGCGACGCCCAGTCCGGCGGCGCCGAACAGAAGCGGTCCGATCGCGTCGATGGAGCGGGACGGGGTCGGGATCAGGGCCCAGGTGAGGGCGCCGAT